>JALTMC010000153.1:4439-7125 GCA_027005175.1 Myxococcales bacterium | reverse complement strand
TCTCAATAGTAAACACAAATCAAGTCTGGGGTATTAGCGGGTAATCAAGGTGGGTATTAGCGGGTAATCAAGGTGGGCATTAGCGGGTAATCAAGGTGGGTTTGAGCAACTGCTTGATACGTGACTGGCAGCGGTCAAGGTGTGCACGGGTCAAACCTTGGGTACGTGGCAGAGCGGATTGAATGTCTTGAAGTAGTTGTTTCAGATGAAGTCGAGCGAGGTTGGATGGATCAGCCAGTGTTGGAATGCGCACACGAGCATAAAAGCCCAAGACTGTCATATGATTCCATTGCAAGTTACGACGAAAACTATTAATTTTCAGGGAACTGGGAGCTTGTTTACTGCCCTTCACACCGTCGGCGGGTTGTGTCTCTGAAGTGGTATGCAATTCGGACCATATCGCATCTGTCGTCTTTTTGAACAACTCAGTCAGTGAGAAGTAAGCCGCGCCACGGGGCAAGCGAAGTCTGGTATCCTGAATCCGATCGAGGATAATAGGATGATAGACAGCAAACATGGGCATGGCTTGTAGGATTAATGCGGCCCGATGGATGGGATAATCAACACGCATCCCCCACACAGAAAAGCGAAAGTCCCAGAATCGTGTGGGTGCCAACTTATTCAACAACGTGGACTGCCACTTAAACGCATTCGGGGTAAAGTAGTTCAGAATTAAGAAGTCCAGGGCCTTACGCTGTTTGGCGGCTGAAACAGGCTTAAAGGGGAGACGTCCTTTGGGGTCACCGATATGGTCACGTCGGTGATAGATACCACCGATGAATTTACTCGCTTGCAAACCCGCACGAATATAAGTTCCCAACCCCATACCGAAGACGCGTCGCATAATTTGGTAGGAGAATTTGGGTGTGCCAAACTTCTTCTCAATGCGGCTCCACAACTCCAACGCCAACTTGGTTCGTGTTTGGTAGTAATGCAAAGAGTCGAGACCGAGATCCCAGCGCTGTGAGTATGGATCGGGAGATCTTGTACCGAAAGTGTCTTCATCTGTGGCGTAAGCCAGCTTATGCTCCGCGACCCGAGCAGCAACCTTCTGCAAATAAGGGATCTCCGCCTTGATGGTCTTTGCCTTGGGAAAGGGCTTATACCCATACTCAATGGCCCAAAGGTCGTAGGGTCCCAATGTGGTTTGCCAATACTGTCCTTGTTTTTCACCCGGCAGAGCCAAGTTCACAGGAGTATAGTCCATCACAGAATTGGTCAGACCCATCGCTATTGTCTTCTTGGGATCGTGCAAATCTTTGTATGTGTGAAGCGTACTCCCCTTAAAGTTGTGACGCAGACCCAACGTATGCCCCACTTCGTGTGCAATCAAGCCAATCACAAAGTTGTCAATAAACTTCTTTTCCTTACGAGCGTTGGGGAATGTCCCGCGTAACTTCAATAGATGGTAGCCCAACGCAGCCTGTTGCGCCGCGCCGCGACCATACGTACAAAATCGAGTGTGACGATGACCTTTATGCTGGTGTGGGTGAAGAGGTTTTTGGTCAAACCGATGAATCGCCTGTTCCAAAGACTTCAGAATCGAGTGATTTCGACCACCGGGGTTAAAGAACTCTTGTAAGCCCGGAACTCCCATGGATTGTAGAGGTGTGATTCTCCAACGATACGACATCGATAAAAACATCGTCATATCAGCGCTCACGCGGATGTCTGCGTCATAGATCTGACCCGTCAGTGGGTTGGTGCGAGAGGGTCCTTGGGCAAAGCCAGCTCGATTCGCCAAAAACCAACGGATCGTGTTGTAACGAACATCGGCAGGGTCCCACTTGGCGTTCACAGGCTGTTGTTTCACCACGATGGCATTCTTAAAGCCCGCACGCTTAAAGGCAGTGTTCCAAAGCAAGATCCCTTTGGCAACAGCCGCTCGATACGGAAGGGGGATCGCGTTTTCCAACCAAAAGACGATCGGCTTTTTGGGAGCAGACAGCTTACTCTTAGGCTGTTTCTTCTTGAGATCCCAGCGATTGATATATCGAATATATCGAGTGTCCACTTTGTCACTGGAGTAATCTTTGGCGATCATCATGAAGTAGCCCACACGATCATCACCAAGACGTGGGCGATATCCTGTGTTGGGCAAAGCAGAAATACTGTAGCGCAAGAGAATACGCATACTGAAACCAGGAGGAACCGCAATGGATTTACGAGGTTTACGGAAGAAAGCTTTAAGCTCTAGCTCCATATTTTTCGGAAAGTTTCGAATCGTTCCAAACCGGCTATGACGCTTATCAAATGCAATCGCTCGACGGAAGATACGACCCTTAAACCGAATATAATAGCTCAATCCAGCTAAGTTTTTGAAAAAGAGAGGAGAGAAATCAACCAAGAAGGTCTTGCGTTTTGGGTGAAGTTTGCTTCTCACATAGGCCGAAGCGTGCAGAGCATCCGTAAAAGACCGCCCTAAAACACGAGACAGCACATTCTTTTTGTTCACACGAAATCGAACATTCTTCTCCATCAACAAGATCTGATTGCCTTGTCGCTGAAGATAGAAGGGAAAAGACCGAAGTTGTGCAAAAGTAATCAGAGAAGATTCACCGGTTCCCCCCTCCAACGTTGGAGAAAACAGGAAGACTCGATTAAGCTGTTTCGGAGAGACCTCCATATAAAATTTACGTCGGCCACGAATCGTCTTGCTCCACAAGGGAAAGAGACCTTTCATTCT
>JALTMC010000153.1:0-4429 GCA_027005175.1 Myxococcales bacterium | reverse complement strand
TCTTCTTTCCCTTCTTGCCCTTCTTGCCCTTCTTGCCCTTCTTGCCCTTCTTGCTGTGACGACGTGCGCTTCGCGCAGAAGAGCTTCGGCTGAGTCGCATTTTCACAGAATACCGGAGGCTTCCCACCAGAGAAACCCAGCTTTGAACGGGAGGAAGGACCTCACTCAACAGCACCCGACCGGTCACAGAAACAACCCGGTAACTCGCAGAAAACGTGCCATACTGATGGCCAACCGTTCCTGTCAAGATCAACTTGACACCCATCTTGTGCAGCCTGTGCAAAAGAGGGGCAGACAAAACACGAGTGGCACTCCAGCGATAGCGTTTCAACAAAGATCCCAATTGATTGGGGTCCATCATATAGTATCGGCGTGGGTTGATGGAGCTATACAGCAACATCCCCAAAGTCTTCCCTGCCCCCTTGGCGATCTTTCCTTGCTCCTCGAAATCCAGAACCACCAGCTTGGTAGGCCCCTTGGCTTTCGCCACAGGACTCCAAGAAGAAAGCCCACTCATCAACGTTAAAAAGAGAACCAAACGCCTCATTTCTTTCCACTCCTGTTTCAAAATAGAGTCAGATCTTCCAACTTCATGTCTCTGCCATTGCGACTTTTTATCGAAAGAAGATAAGGACGCAGAGTCACAACAAAAGTCAAGTACCATAGCAACAGTCGAAGGTTCATACAGGAAAAGAGTTGCTTTCTTCGTCATTATTTAGCAAACTCTGCCCGGCTGGTGAAAAACCCAGAACCCAGAGCGTCAGTATACGTAATAACGAGCTTGAATTGTGGTATATTCTTCCACAGATGATAGAGTTTCCATGGTGGAAAAGGAGAGAGACGATGAATCTTAGTAAAGATTTAACCCTGCGTATGGAGCAGTTGAAAGAAAAGCAAGACTACCTTGGGAGGTGTCTTTGACCTCTCCCTCAAACGACAACAACTCCACACCTTAGAATCCAAAGCCGCAGCACCTGATTTATGGGATAATCCGGAAAAAGCCCAAGAATTACTCAAACAACGTGCAGACCTTGAAGGCTTCGTCAAACGCTTCGATACCATCACGTCTACGATTGAGGATGTTGAGGCTTTGCTGGAGTTGAGCGAAGGGGATGAGGAAGTCGACGAGTCCATGGTCCGAGAACTCGGAGAAGAACTTGGCAAAGCGGAAGGACTCATCTCCGAAATCGAATTCCAACGAATGCTTGGTGGCCCCGTTGATAAGAACAACGCCATTGTCGCCATCAACTCGGGTGCAGGTGGAACAGAGTCCTGTGACTGGGCCTCTATGTTATTACGGATGCTTCGAGCTTATTGCGACAAACGCGGCTGGAAACAGACCATGAACGACTACCAACCCGGAGATGAAGCCGGTATTAAAAGTGCGATGTTTACTGTCGAAGGAGAGTATGCTTATGGCTACCTCAAAGCAGAAGCTGGCGTTCATCGCCTTGTCCGAATCTCTCCCTACGACGCCTCGGCCCGCCGCCACACATCCTTTGCCTCTGTGTTTGTCTCTCCCGAAATGGATGACAATATTGAGATCGAAATCGATGAGAACGACCTTCGAGTCGATACCTACCGCGCCTCCGGTGCCGGTGGACAACACGTCAACAAAACCGACTCCGCCGTCCGTCTAACCCACAACCCAACAGGCATCGTGGTTGCATGCCAGAATGAACGCTCCCAACACAAAAATCGCGCCATCGCGATGAAGATCTTAAAGTCGCGATTGTACGAGTTAGAGATGCAAAAACAGCGAGAAAAACTCGACGCAGTCAACGCTCAGAAAAAGAATATTGGGTGGGGAAGCCAGATCCGCTCGTATGTTCTTCACCCTTATCAGATGGTCAAAGACGTGCGCACCAACTTCGAATCCAGCAACGTCAATGCAGTTCTCGATGGCAACCTCAACGACTTCATCGAAGCCTACCTCATAGAGTTTGGCGCCGCCAACGACGCCACCACACTCAAAGATAACGCTTAAACCAAACGATCAGCATCGCTCCCAAAAGAAGGATGGCATCCCAAAGCACAGCCCCCACACTCAAAGATAACGCTTAAACCAAACGATCAGCATCGCTCCCAAAAGAAGGATGGCATCCCAAAGCACAGCCTCCCCCCCCATTTTCAGGAAGATCCAATGAGTACCAATAAGCCCAACCCCAACCGATCGCACGATTGTATGGATGAAACTCTTCAGACGAATCCTTCAGGCACTTTGAGAAACAAACCAGCCAGAACGTTCGTCGGTGTTCTTGTCATCTTTGGCATCATTCTCATACATCTCTGCTTTGGCTGCTCACCGCCACCCACCAAGAGCGACAGTAAAACGGTGACATTCTCTCAGGTGTACCAGGAGGTGATCAAAGCCTCTTGTGCCTTCAAGAGTTGTCATGGAGGTGGCGCAGGAGGGCTCAATCTGGTGGAGGGAAATGCATACGACGCACTACTCAAAAAAGAAAGCTTCAACGAGAAAGGACAAACGTTGGTTGTCCCCAAAGCAGCCCGTCTTAGCTTGTTTCTCAAAGTCCTGAAACAAAAGGTAGGTAAGATCCGACGAATGCCACCCACAGAACCTCTTCCCCAAGACAAGATAGAGATAGTAGAGAAGTGGATCTCCCAAGGTGCTAAAAAAGAGTAGCGTAACTTGCATTCTCAAACCCCTTCGTTCCGGCAGTTTGAATGAGGGGAAGAGTACTCCCGACATAGCGACACAATACAACGATGGTGTATCTACCAACAAAACAACAACTGGTTTCGATGAGGAGAAGAGTACTCTCGACATAGCGAAGGCACTCCCGAAGCTGGCCCTTTTGTTTTCTGAAACGATATGATAAGCCAATTAACGAAAGTATCTGAAAAAAACGATCGTAGCGTAGAAGTGGAGTATCCCATGAAAACGAACCGAGTCTTAAATCATTGGGGTTGGTGGTTGTGTTGTCTCATTTTGAGTGCAGTACTTCTCTCTTGTTCGGGTGGTACAACTCCCCCTCCTAAACGTCGAGAGCCTCCAACTCGACGTGAGCCTCCGAAGGTTGAGACGACCGATGTTCGAGTGAAGATTCCAGCCAAAGCACCTGGGATGCTTGATTTCGTCACCCCGGAAGTCGTGATCAAACCGGGGGAAGAAAAGATGTATTGCTTGTACGTTGAGTACAAAGGGGAAGAGGTCGCAGCCAATGGGTTGAAAGCCATGCAAGGCAAATTTGGACATCATATTGCCATGCTCAAGACCAAGCGTGTACGGCCCAACAACACCCTGGAAGACTGCTCGGATGACAAAAGCATGGAAGCAGTCACACCTTGGATTCTACCACTGACCCTTCCAGAAGGTCATGGCATTCGGATGCCCAAAGGCTCCAAGTTTGTTGTACAGTTTCATTATGTGAACTCAAGCACCAAACCCATCCTCGTTCGAGATGTGGCTCGCATAAAAACCATCAAAGTGGAACAAGTAAAACACTGGGTTTCTGTGTTTAATACAAACAGTCTTAAGGTAAATATTCCCTCGGGAAAAACGGCGAAAGAGAGCTTTGACTGCGAGGTCTATAAGGATATCACCCTATTGTTCATAGGAGGGCATATGCACGAGTATGGAACACGTATGCAATTCCTTTATGGCCCCAGTGTCAAGGAGTTAAAATCGCTATACCTGGTTGCTCCTTGGCTCGTCGATTTTCGGGATACTCCTCCCACTACCTTATTTTTCACGAAGCCGAAGTTGATCAAAAAAGGCACGATCCTTCGAACCATCTGTCAATGGAAAAACACTTCCAAAAAAGACCTCAAATTCCCCGCAGAAATGTGCTCCATGTTTGGTTTAATTCGAGGAACGGAGAAGGGATTCTTCTGTGAAGCCCAACCAGAATGAGGAAATCTTTTTGATGAGAATCTATCCAAGAATACTTGTAGCACTATTTCTCCTGATGTGTGGTTGCAGTACAACGGTCCCAAAGACTGAAAACAACATCAACGACGGTGGGGTAACTACGGAAAAAAGCCCCTCTGAAACAACATCAGAAAAAGAGAGCGTAAAGACAGAAAAAGAAAACGCGACCACCGGAACCGTGGTGCTCAAGTTTTCCATTTCCGAAGGCGTGAGGGAAAGTCCCAACTTAACGGACCCCCCCAAAGGAGCGATCTATGGCTCGATTTTTAAAAGTGAAGATGTCAATTTGTCTGGTCCGGCCAAAGGAGCCAAAACCTTTGGCTCGATAGAACTGGCGGATGTTGATTTGACAAAAGACAAAGAGAGTAAGGGGTTTTGGAAAAGCGGTCCCATCCCTCCTGGCACCTATACATTTCTTGGTTTCTATGACATCGATGGCAACGGCACAAAAAGCAAAAAGCCCGATGCAGGCGATCCTGTGACCTTACCCAATATCAATAAGTTCACAATCAACACAAGAAAAAAGACCAAGAAAAA
>JALTMC010000152.1 GCA_027005175.1 Myxococcales bacterium | reverse complement strand
GCATTAAATCGCGCTCTAGCTCAATGGTGGCTGCGGCCTCAGGATCGTGGATCTGTTGTAACATCTCTCGAACAAGATCATCATTTGTGCGTGATTCGATGGCCAGCGCACCTTGACCGGGGGCGGGTACAAATCGATCGGGTGACAGCTCTTCAACATGGAGAGGGTGGAGATCGAGTTCCAGACGTTTAAGTCCTGCGGCTGCAAGCATGATAGCATCGTATTCTCGGTCGCGAAGCTTTTGCACTCGAGTGGGCACATTGCCTCGTAGTTGTCGGATATCCAGGTCGGGCCGTATATGTTTCAATTGGGCCTGACGTCGTGCCGCGCTTGTTCCCACCACAGCACCTTGTTTGAGAGGCAATGTGGGGTGAGTGGGGTCGAGTGCGTGGGGCTGTACAAGCAGTACATCGCGTGGGTCAGTGCGGTTGGGAATGGCAGTTAACGAGAGGCCTGGGCAGTTGGCTGAGGGCAAGTCTTTAAGGGAGTGAACTGCCAGATCTGCTTGCTCCACCAAGACTGCATCTTGCACTGCTTTGGTGAAAAATCCTTGCCCTTGCATTAATGCAAAAGGGATGTGTTCGCGGTCGCCCTGGGTTTCAATCAACACCAGCTCGCAACGGCAGTTGTATTGGGCGAGTTGTGCTTTCACCCATTCTGCCTGCCACAGAGCAAGCTTGCTTTTGCGTGTGGCGATTCGTAACACCCGGGACTCTGTTGAAGAAACTGTACTCATCACACTAATCCGTTGTTCTTATTGCGTCCAAAAAGGTTTGGGCGGCAGCGATACCGTGATCGCGAGCCAGTGCTCGCAATCCTTTAATGGGTAGTTTGGCAAAGCGTGTGGCCAGACGTTGTACTTGCTGGTCGGGGATGTCTGTTGAGATGGCCTGGATATAGCCTTCCCGCAGCTCCTTGATCGCTGGACCCAGTTGACGCTCCAACCACTCTTCTACGGCAAGATCGAGTTCTTCCAACAGGATCTCTTCAGCCCGTATCAAGTTTTGTTCGATCTTTTGACGTCGTGAGGAACCAGCTTGTTGAAGAGTATCTACATCCAGCACAGGGACATTGTGTTGTTGGGCTGCCTGACTGTCTACATTTCTGGGAATGCCAAGATCGACGATCACACGCAATGTGTCGAGTTTCTCAAAGAAGGTTTTGTCAATAATTTGAGCAGCGGGTGTTGCACAGATCAGGCCGTCGAGTGGAGGAGGTTGTGCGAAAAAATCTTCCCAATCCCAGACCTCTGTTTCTGTGGTGAGTTTTTCTGCCACATTCTCTGCTCGTGAGCGTGTGCGATTGACGAGGTGAAACTTTGTCTTGGGTCTTTCTTGTAGAACACGTGCGGTGAGTTGTCCCATTTCACCGAGACCAACAATTCCGATTTGTCCTTCTGCCGGGAGCCGTGCTTCCAGCTCGGGTCTCGCCAGACTAAAGAGTGATGTGTTGAGGGGTGCAAGCTCTACTTCACGACGAACACGTTTGGCGATGCGAAAGGCCGCTGTAAAAGCGAAGCGGGTGTCTTTGCCCAAGGTTTGTGCCTGGTCGGCTTTGGTAAATGCTTCGCGGCTTTGTTGCATGATCTGGTATTCTCCCGGATTTAAGGAGTCCAGAGAAGAGGTAATACGGGCCAACTGCTCGACAGCACCCTCACCCATGTAGACATAGCAGCGAGGCCATTGGTCGGGAGCAAGCAGCTTCTTTGCATCCAATATGCCCATGGTCTTGGGCAAAGATACAAGCATATCGCAACGATTGCAGGTCGAGAGCAACACTGCCTCACAAAATCCGCGCTGAAGCCAACCTTGTAGTGGGGTCCCTTTGAGGTGCTCTTGCCAAGCTTCCAAAGCCGACGCCCCTCCCCGGCGATACGATACCCCTATAAGTGCAAGACGTTCCATAATAAATCGAAAACCCGAAAAGTAGAAAGTTGAAAAGCCTAAAAAGTAGAAAGTTGAAAAGCCTAAAAAGCCTAAAAAGTAATCTCCTGTATATTCGTGGGGCTGAACCCCCACTCTGAGGATCTCGGAACTACCCCTTCGGGGCACTCAGAACAACGTACCCTTCGGGGCAAACCAAAGAATTGAGCCGACTTCAGTCGGGTTTTTCTTCCTGAGTGTGGGGGTTTTAGCCCCACTCTGAACCTGCGTAAGCTTGCACACAAAAGGAGGCAATTTATGGTTATGTCCATTTCTTTTCATAACGATGTCATGGCGATACTACCGATTTCCCAAAACACTGTAAAAAGCCCACCTTGCAGATTGTAACTTCCTGATATTGTTTTAGAAAGATAGTTTGCTTTGGGCGGAGCGTCAGGTTGCTTGTTTGGGTGCATGACCCACATCTGCCGCTTGTGTACCACAACCTCAACCCATTTGGCCAGAGGAGAGAGCTTGACGGGTGGTGTTTCGTCTTGGGAGTTGTCAACGAGAAGAGTATGTGTGGTCGAAATCGGCAGCCCACAATCTATGTAGGGAAAGTTCAGAGACTTGGTTCGCCCGAATGATTCACGCTGTTCGTCGCGAGGCGACGGAAAGCCCGAGCAGAGATAAGGAAGGCACAGGATCGCCCTCGTAGGCGGCACATCGTACCGTCGAGACGGCGAAACAAACCTGACGAAGAACCGGGCTGGCGCACCAGATGCCGGGGTTTGCAAGCCGTAGCAGAACGTTCGTGAATCATTCGGTTTCGGTGGAAAGGTTCTGCAAGGTGTTCAAGCTTCTTGTGATAGTCGCCGGACGCTGGAAAGTAGATACAAGGCAACGACGATGGCGATGATCGGTCTGGATATGCTAGCCATTTGGCCGCTAGCCAATACGATCAACAAGCCAATCCCCACATTTACCCCAAGTGTGATGTAGATAATAGTCTCCACTATTGTCAGGTTGTTGGCCAACAAATCGGGTAGCTTGAATGCACAAAAAAGATAAGCCACACTCAATCCCAACATCACGACACTGAATACCTGCAAGAACAGACTACCTTTGGCTTGCCCAAATTGCATGACGCCAGAGTAGAAATTAAACAAACCCACCACACCAAAATAAGCTCGTAGGGAACCAACTGTTTCTTTCATTGCCATTACTTTTCTCCATTTGTGATTGATACAACAATATCTTTGTCTTGCTATGCCCAGAAGTTGTGCAACAAGCACCTGAGAATGAATTCTCAGGCTGACGGCATGAACGATATTGAAAAGGGATAAGTCCCTGCCGGGACTCTGAAATCATGATGCAATGATACTGTTGTTCATCCGTCACAGTATCGATAAAAAGAGAGAGTCAGTCCCGACAGGGACTTCTACCCACCACTATCTTGGGAGACCATGAGCCTTGGAATTCATTCCAAGGTGCGCAGGCCAAATTCCGCATCTCGTTGCGCATCTCGTGGATATAGAACAAGGAACAATATACAGTAGAAAGATTCTAAAATAAAGTTTCTAAATTTCATCGAGATTTTTCTCTTGCAGTGACGACGGTAGTACAACTTTGACCTCTACTGATAGTGGTGATGTATTTGTAGCGAAGTTCACAGTTCAAAGGCTTTATTGTGGGAACCAGTGTATTCTTCCTGCCAGCAACTCCAAGTATTGTGGCAAGTGTAACAATGCCTGCCCTTCAGGAAAAACTTGTCCCTCAGGAAAAAACAAAATCCTGAGCCGACTTCAGTCGGGGTTTTCCTCCTCAGAGTGGGGTTTTAGCCCTACGAGGGAGATGAGCAAACTTGCACACAAAAGGAGACAATTCATGGCTATGCCCATCTTGTTTTCATCATAATGTCCAAGTTGCATCATGTGTCTGTTCATTGAGAAGGCAACTGCGCACAGGACTTATTCGAGTCCGTGAACGATACCTTCAATGGCAAAAGTAAGTGATTTTCTGATGATGTTGTTCACTTCTGTGGAATACATTATTGACACTTAGTGAACTCCTGCTATGATAAGGTCCATGTGAAGAACAATTTGAGAGGTGCTTCTTACAAGTTGAAGCACCTATAGGCAAAGTAAAACCATAAATACTGATGAGCCACTGAGATAGGTGATAAGGAGTGTAATTGATGAGCCTTTCTACTTCTTACTTTCTCCAAAAAAGTCTTTTCCCTTCTTTTTTTCTGCGTGTGATTCTGTGTTTTGGGATACTTTTTTCTTTGTCCCATTGCACTCCTCCCGACGGTAAACTTTGCAAAGTGGATCAGGATTGTTTCTACCCCAAGAAAAAATGCGTGGGTGGGGAATGTAAAAGGTGCCTCCAGGATAGTGATTGTGATTCGGGACAAAAATGCACGGGTACATTTACATGTATTGCAGGAAATCAGAGCTCCACAGAATCCAAGGTCGAAGCTATAGCTGAGAAAAAAATAGCTCGTAATGAGGTGCTCCAACCTGGGGAGATGGTCTCCAAAGAGGCAAATGATGCATCAGAAGAGTATGCAACCGAAGATCCCATAGAGGATAAACCTTCCATAGAGACTTCCCAACCTGTTTGTAAAAGTGGTGAAACAAAGCCCTGCTATTCAGGATCAAATGGTTGTGTCTCCGATGGGAAAGGCAGCTATTCTTGTAAGGGTCTTTGTCGAACAGGCCTTGAGGTGTGTGTTGCAGGGGCTTGGTCTGGAAAGTGTGTAGGAACTGCTGGTCCAGCGAAGGAAGTGTGCAATGGCAAAGATGACGATTGTAACGGTAAAACAGACGATCATCCTGATTGTAAGTGCAAACCGGGAGACAAGCAGAAGTGTTATGATGGAGCGAAAGGTACGGAGGGTCAGGGACTCTGTAAGGCTGGAGAACAATATTGTACCAACAAATATCAATGGGGAAGCTGCTTGGGGCAGATCCAGCCAGCCACCGAATCCTGCGACGGAAAGGACAACGATTGTGATGGCACGATCGACAATGGCTTTGCTGCTCTGGGTAAAAACTGTGAGGTAGGTAAGGGAGTGTGCAAAGCCCAGGGGAAGTATGTGTGCAAGCAGGATGGAACAGGCACAGAATGTAATGCCAAAAAAGGCGTCCCCATAGCGGAAATCTGTGGGGATGGAAAGGACAATGACTGTGACGGTAGCATTGATGAGATCGATGCAAATTGCAAGTGCAAGGTGGGTGCAACACAAAAGTGCTACAGTGGAAGCCCCACTACAGAAGGAAAAGGGATTTGCAAAGCAGGAATACAAACTTGCAAAGCAGATCAGACCTGGGAGAAAGCTTGCAAAGGAGAGGTCCGCCCAGCCACCGAATCCTGTGACGGAAAAGACAACGATTGTGACGGCACACCCGATAATATTGCAGACCTGGGTAAACCTTGTATAGACAAGGCTCGCAAAGGGATCTGTCAGGCCGGAAAATGGGCTTGTGAGAAGAATAAGAAGGTCTGCAAAGCGACATTGCAGCCAGTCACTGAGGTGTGTGACGGAAAAGATAACAACTGTGATGGTACACCTGACAATATCGTTGAACTAGGAAGGCCTTGTAAAGAATTGGCCAGAAAAGGAGAATGTCAGACTGGTGTATGGGTTTGTGTGAACAATAAGAAAAATTGTAAACAAACGGTTCAGCGAACGACAGAAATTTGTGATGGGAAAGACAATGATTGCAATGGCCAGGTCGATGATCAAATAAAGCAAGTGGGACAATCATGTAAGGTTTCTGGAAAAGTAGGGCCTTGTTCTCGAAGCGTGTATTCTTGTAGTGGGGGGCAGCTGAAGTGCCTCCAAACGGTTCAGCGAACGACAGAAATTTGTGATGGGAAAGATAATGATTGCAATGGTTCTGTTGATAATGGTGTTTGTTCCACTACAGCCGCACGTATACTCATAAACAGTTCCTATGATGATAGAGGGACAGGTATCGCCGTTGACCGCCAGGGTGTTTATCTTGTCGGCTGGCTTCATGTTCCAAATCCAACGAAGCAAACCCTTTATCGTCAGGTTATGTTTGTCAGCAAGTATAACTTTGCTGGGGTTCAGCAATGGCGAAGGGAGTTAAATGTTGAGTCAGAGGGGTTCGATATAGCAGTTGATCGCAATGGAAATATATACGCAACAGGTTTTTTTAAGGGATCTACAACTTTTGGCAACTCGGCTATATCGTCAGCAGGGGGGAGAGACATTCTTGTTGTGAAAATAGCGAATAGTGGGAGCATCCTTTGGGCAAAGTCGGCTGGCGGTAACGCAAGTCGTTCTGATGTTGGGATCTCCATTGCGGTGGACAGTGCTAGAAGCTATGTTTACGTCGTCGGCATCTTTAGTGGAACTGCACGATTTGGCTCCACTCAACTTATTGCAAAAGGTTCCACAGATGGATTTGTGGCAAAGCTCCGCTCCAACGGAACCTTTTTATGGGCGAAGAGTATAGGAGGATCCGGAGCAGAGTCAAGTGTGCAGAGTGTTGCCCTTGATAACTTTGGTAATGTATTTGCAGTAGGTTCTTTTGCAAATACAGTTACTTTTGGGTCTTTATCGATGAAAGCCAAAGGGAGCCAAGATTCATTTGTTACTCGTCTTACTCCTGCAGGTGCTTTTATTTGGGTTAAAACATTTGGACCATCGACTACAAGTAAGGGAGTTATCTGTGATACAGGTAGCAATATCTATGTCACAGGGTCTTTTTCTCAGACAATTGCTCTAGGTTCTTCAACACTAAGATCCCAAGGTAGCTCTGATGTTTATGTTGCTAAACTTAACAGTAGTGGGTCTATTCTTTGGGGGAATTCAACTGGAGGGACTAGTACCGAAAGGTCTACAGGAATTGGTATTGATTCAAAAAACGATATTTATGTGATAGGAGAGCAATTTTCTTCTACGATGTCTTATCGTTCAATTACTCCAATACCAACTCCTGCCGTGATAAAGGGGCCATCGATTTTTCTTTTCAAAATCAACAGCTCTGGGAAGTTCATTTGGGGGCGTACTGGAGGTTCCTCAAATTATGCGTCTGGTGAGGGGGTAGCCGTGATTAATGGATCTTTTTATGCAACAGGGGCTGCTGTACGAGCGAATCAATTTCAAAGTATCAATATACCTTTGATTTCGGCAGATGGTAATGACCCTCGTCCTCATACTCTCTTTTGGAAAGGGAATTAGCCTTTTTTTATCTATAAGTCTTCTGAAGGGGGGTTACAATTCGTGAG
>JALTMC010000151.1:686-7141 GCA_027005175.1 Myxococcales bacterium | reverse complement strand
TTTCGAGTTTTGAGTTTTGAGTTTTGAGTTTTGAGTTTTGAGTTTTGAGTTTTGAGTTTCGAGTTTCGAGTTTTGAGTTTTGAGTTTTGAGTTTTGAGTTTCGAGTTTTGAGTTTCGACTATTTGATACTTGCGCTGACGCTGCGCCAGATGAGGCTAGCGATGAGGGCCTCTGCGACGCTGCCGGAGCGGACGGCACCAATATGTTTGGCCAATCGAATGGCGACATCTTTGCCACCCCATTGTGTTGCTTCTTTGACAGTTGCTCTGCTGGTCTTATGCCACATTGTATCGATGGCGTCGAGCAAACCATCGTTCCATACATCGTGTTCGTCGAGGTTGTGAATCAGGGTTCTGACAAACGCTGCTGTTCCTCGTTTGACGAGTTGTTCTGAGGCAATTTCGAAGGCTGTTCCGGAGAGGTTACTGGCTAAGTGTGCAGAGCCTAAATCGACAAGAAGTTTTTCTTTTCCTAGATTTTGAATGACATTGTTGCTCATGGTGTTGGCTTCGTCTCCAAGCACGTCACGTCCAGCTTTGAGCATATCACTTTCAGAGAAAAAATTACTTTCTCCAGATGTTCTATAGAACACAGTTATATAGCATAAATAGAGACGGAAATGTAGAGATATCGTATGTCTCATCTCCCATGCTATTTTGAACAGTGGTTTCGTGGTATTCTGCGAGTCAGAAAAAAGTATCGATGAGCAAGTACACTGAGTGAAGCTGAGGTCTTTCTGTGATGGTTGAGTCTTTTCTTTCCCTATCGAGCAATCCCCTGTTGCGCAGTATCCCGTTGGATGAGATCCATACTTGTGCGAGTTATTTTGAGTATCTGAATGTGCCTGCACAGCATAAGATTGTAAGAGAAGGAAACACCGATCGTTCCATGTATCTTATCATTGAGGGGGAAGCGCAGGTGCTTCGGAATGGTGCTCGATTGGGGCACTTGCAGCCGGATTTCCATTTTGGTGAGTTGAGTCTTCTCACGCATCAGCCGAGAGCAGCGACAGTTTTGTCATTAACACCGATGAAGCTCGCTAAGTTGACTTCGGAGCAGTTTGAGCGTCTGACGTTGGACTATCCAAGTTTGGCACTACATTTTATGCGGTCTATGTTTGCCAATTTACGCACGCAGTTGACTTCTGTGACAGACAGCTTGGAGATCTTGATGCGAAAGCATCATTTACCTCGTCGCACGGAACTCAAAGTTCAGATTAACGGAGATGTCCATTGGGTGAAGACAGGGACACCGATCCGTGAGTTGTTGCCAACCGTACATCAAGAGCGTTTGGTGGTGGCGGCCTTATCGCACCGTAAAGCGGTGTCTTTGCACCAACCGATTGTCTCCGATGCTGTTTTGTCTCCCCTGACGATTGGACATTGGGAGGGCTTTCGGATCTACCGCAGAAGTTTGGGGCTCTTGTTGCTAGAGGCTGCCTTGCAGCTTGATCCTCCATTGATCTGTTCTTTGGGCTCTCCGATGGGATTTGCCCAAGTCATTGATATTGACAGCATAGAACATCGAGATTCTGAAGAGTTGGCTCGGCTCCTGTCTGCTCAAATGGCGGAGATTGCCGGGGATTCTCTGACTTTTACAACAGAACAATGGCCTGTGGAGGAAGCGATGGTTCTTCTTCAGGCTCAAGGTTGGGGGGATGCCGCCGCGCTCCTCTCACACGGTAGAGGTGGGGTTGTCACCTTGGCTTCGTGTGGTTCTGTCTATGTCCCCTATAGAGGGCCGATGGTGCCCGATACGTCTTTCCTACGTGGTTTTTCGATCACCACCAAAGAAGACCAACTTTTGATGTACTTCGGTGATCGAGACACTATCACACTTGGGGGGACAAACAAGCTAGAGTCCAAGCCCCTGGCACCCTCTCACTCTGTGCCCTATATCGCTGCGCTGAACAATCAACATACGATGCATGCCCAGCGTCAGTGGTTGGATACGCTTCGTGTTCCAAGCGTTGGAGAGTTCAATCAGCGCTGTGTCAGCGGTCATGTTTCTACGATCATCCGGGTGAGTGAAGGATTCCATGAGAAGCGGATCGGTCAGATCGCCGATCAGATCGCTGCCCGGCCTGAGATCCGAGTGATCTCCATTGCGGGTCCAAGCTCTGCGGGAAAGAGTACCTTTATTAAGCGGTTGAATGTTCAGCTACAGGTCAATGGTATATCACCCTGTGATATCTCCATGGATGACTATTATGTCGACCGAGTCAAAACCGTCAAAGATGAGAATGGTGAGTATGACTTTGAAGCACTTGAGGCCATTGACTTGCGGTTGTTTCACGGACATTTGAAGCGGTTGATGGCGGGAGAGGAAGTCACATTGGCTCGCTATGACTTTGTGACGGGTACGAGTGATCCCAACGGTGGGGCACAGCTTCAGTTGGAACCAAACAATGTTTTGGTCTTGGAAGGACTTCATGGAATGAATCCCAAAATCCTTCCCAACAGTTGCTTGCCCGAACAAGTGTATCGTATCTTTGTTAATCCTATGAGTTCTTTGCCTTTTGATCCTTTAAGCCGACTGCATGTCTCTGATCTGCGACTCCTGCGACGGATTGTTCGAGATCGACACAACAGGGCCATCAATGCCGCCGAAAATATTACCCGGTGGACCTCTGTACGAAGAGGCGAGCGGGCTTCTATTTACCCCTTCTTGGAACAGGCAAACACTGTTTTTGACTCTTCTCTGATCTATGAGCCATCTGTGCTCAAAGTGTTCGCAGATCGCTACCTCTTAGAGGTCCCACGCACAGACCCTGCGTTTACAACAGCTTTTCGCTTGCGACAATTGCTCGAACAATTCGTTACCATCTATCCTGATCACGTTCCTCCCAATTCATTGTTGCGTGAATTTATCGGCGGAAGTGGCTTTGAATACTAATACGAAGTCCGGGTAATTAGCATACATAGCACAGCAGGGTAACTGCATCTCATCCATCGACTGAAGTGTTCCTCTTTCTACACTGTTCATGTGGACTTCGTATAACCCAGAATGAGCCCAAGTCTTTTGCTGCGAGCGGTAAGTCCCAGCCTACATCATACGGGAAATCCCGGCATTCATTTCAAAACAAGTAGGGCACATTCCAAAATAAGTAGGCCACATTCGGGCCGTATTGGGTCCTTGTTCGTAGGAGCTTGGGCTTTGCTCTCGCTTCGGATGAAAAACATGAATCATTTTGGCCAGATTTGTTGTACAATGCCTTGACGCAAATTGTACCTTGTTTGGGGCTATGCTAGAGTGAGTCCCCAGACATACTCAGATAAATTCTGATAGATCTCCCTTTGGAGATTCGATACTCTCGGTCCAACTGTTTGTCTTTTCAGTGGTTCTGTCTATATTTTAAGGGTAGACGATGCTGCAAATTTTAGTCATGTTACCAGAAGAACATAAAGCAATTGCGATGTTTCGTCGTGGGTGGGAGCGTCAACATGTGTCGCTTCAATGGTGCTCGACATATGAGGAGGCGGCGGGTGCTCTCAAAGAGCAGTACTTTGGACTTGTTGCGCTGTCTGCACCTGCTGTTGATGCGGAAGAGCGCGAGTTCTTGAGTCTCTTGCGAAGTGCCGTTGTGGGTGAGCCTTCTCTTGTGGTGGTTTGGGCCGAACAAGTGGAAGAGAGTCAACTGGATGCCTGGGCGCAGGTGGGGATCTCTGAAGTTTTGAATGGATCTGCAAGTGTTACAGAGCTCAATGTTCGTTTGCGTTGGCTTCTTGCAAGAGCGTTGCACCGCCTTCGCTCCTTGGAAGAAAAAGCGGGCTGGAAGAGTGAAGCGGAGAGAATGCCTCCACTTATGGAGCAAGCACAAGATGGTATTTTTATCAGCGATGTAGATGGTCGCTATCTCGATGTCAATCCTGCTGCTTGCTCGATGTTGAATTACTCTCGTGAAGAGCTTCTTCAAAAACACATCTCTGATGTGATGCATCCTGCCGATATGAAACGGACCCCCTTGCATGTGTCCGTTCTCAAAGGAGGGCACTCTGTCCGTACGGAGCGTCGATTGCTCCGGAAAGACGGTTCTTTGGTGGTGGCTGAACTCAGTCTGAATACATTGAGTGACGGTCGCCTTGTCGCTTTTGCCAGAGATATTAGCAAGCGTCGCTATGCAGAAGAAGCTCTGCGACGAGAGCGTGATAGGGCACAATCGTATCTGGATCTCGCAGGGGTTATGTTTATCGCTTTGGATTCCAAAGGTATCGTAACATTGGCCAATGCCAAAGCCTGCAATGTTCTAGGCTATCCTGAAGCCGAGATCCTCAATAAAGACTGGTTTACCCACTTCTTACCAGAAGACATTCGAGAGAATACCAGGAGTGCATTCGAAACCGTGATGCGTCTCGGGCGTTTGGGCACGGCTGAACATTATGAAAATGTTGTGATGACGCAGAAAGGCGAGGAGCGTACGATCTCTTGGCACAATGTCTTGTTGCGCGATGCCTCGGGTGGAGTGATGGGGATGCTGAGTTCAGGTGAAGATCTCACCGATCGTCGGTTGGCAGCAAAACAGGCAGAGCAAGCCGAGCTGGCGCGGGCGGCAGCGGAAGCCGCAAACAAAGCCAAGACCGAGTTTCTTGCCATGATGAGTCACGAAATTCGCACCCCCATGAATGCAGTGGTGGGTGTCACCAGCTTGTTGCTCGAATCGGGTGCTCTTGGAGGACAATACGAATACCTGGACACTTTACAAGGTGCCGCCCAATCGCTTCAATCTCTGTTGAATGACATCCTTGATTTCTCAAAAATCGATGCTGGCAAACTAGAGATAGAGAGTATGTCTTTTTCTCTGCGCCAGCTGATTGAGGACGTCTTTGACCTGTTTGCTGAACGTGTCCGAACAAAAGGTCTGAAACTCGCTCTCTCTATGGAGTCGGGTCTCCATGATCAGGTGCGTGGTGATGTCGGACGCTTGCGACAAATTCTCACCAATCTGCTTGCTAACGCGATTAAGTTTACAGAAGCGGGAGAAATCCTGGTCACTGTGGAGCGGTTGCAACATACGGACGGATTAGAACACGTCCAGTTTGAGGTTCATGATACAGGGATAGGGATCGCTCCTGAACAGGTTGCTACGATCTTTGATCCTTTTTACCAGGCTCATCGAACAGCTTCACAACCAACCATGGGAACGGGCCTAGGACTTGCGATTACGCAACGTCTGGTCACTTTGATGGGTGGAAGTATTGATGTTGAAAGTGAGCTTGGTCAAGGGAGCCGGTTCCGTTTTCACGTTTTTTTGGAAAACGATGGTCTTTCGTTGGAGAGTGCGACACCCACAGAGCTTCCGAAAGAAGCTGTGAAGGTGAAGACTTCCCAAAAGAAAAAAATTCCTACGCAATCTTTAGGGTGTGTGCTTGTCGTCGAAGACAACCCTGTCAATCAAAAGGTCGCTTGTTGGATGCTCCAACGCCTGGGTTACGAAGCGGATGTTGCTGAACATGGGAAGATCGCTCTCCAGCATCTTCAAAAGAAGTCTTATGATGCGATTTTGATGGACTGCCAGATGCCTGTGATGGATGGCTACGAAACTTCGCGTCAAATTAGAGCGACGGAGAGTGAGACAACATCACACACGCCGATCATCGCCATGACGGCAGAGGCACTTCGTGGACAGCGAGAGCGTTGCTTGTCGGCAGGTATGGATGACTATCTCCCAAAACCCGTAAACCTCGAAACTCTTCAGGAGATCTTGCAACATTGGATATCTGCCTCTCCGTAGAGCAAATCCCACAAGAACAGCGAAGCACTTTTTCTTAGGGGCTTGTTGGACGCCGTGTGACATCTGTCCCCCAATAGGCGGGGAGAACGTTCTGGACGCCGTGTGACATCTGTCCCCCAATAGGCGGGGAGAACGTTCGGTGCGAGTCATAAGCTCACAGCCAAAATTATGAGTCCTCAATGGTGTCCCCAAATAGTCAGGGAGGACGCTCGGTGCGAGAGGGGAGTGGTGTCAAACTTGGCATATTTCAGGGTCGAGTTTGATCCCAATCGGACAATGGTCGGAGCCCATGTCGTCTTTTAAAATGAATGCTTTTTTTACGTAGGGTACAGCACCCGGGGAGGCGAGGATATAGTCAATCCTCCAACCCACATTCTTAAGTCGGGCGTTCCCCCATTGCCGCCACCATGTGTAGTGACCCGCTTCACCAGGATGCTCAAAGCGAAAAGTATCGAGCCAACCCGCCTCTAGCCACCGAGTAAACTCGGCTCGCTCTTCGGGTAAAAATCCAGATGTCTTTTGATTTTGCTTGGGGCGAGCCAGATCGATTTCTTCATGTGCCGTATTAAAGTCACCCAAAACAAGGATAGGTCTCCCTGCAAGCATCTCAACTTCCAGCATCGCAAACAATCTTCGATAGAAATCGAGTTTGTAAGGGACTCGACTGTTGTCCCGATTTTTCCCACTTCCGTTGGGAAAGTAAACATTGGCGATTAAGAGAGAA
>JALTMC010000151.1:0-676 GCA_027005175.1 Myxococcales bacterium | reverse complement strand
AGAGAACCCAACGTAAAGAGTTGGAGGCGACCTTCGTTGTCAAATTCCTCCTGTCCCATGCTTGTTTCAATGGAGTCGGGCTCTCGCTTTGAAAAGAATCCAACACCGCTATAACCTTTGCGCACACCTGATACAAAGTGGGTGTGCCATTCATCATTCTCTCTCAGGCTCGCAGGGACTTGCTCTGTTGTTGCACGAACTTCCTGAAGTGCCACCACTTCAGCTTCACTGTTGGCCAACCATTGCTGGAAACCCTTCCTTGTTGCCGCACGAATCCCATTTACATTCCACGAAATAATCTTCAAAACCTTCTCCCTCCATCTCGCTTTTCTCGGCATATGCCATAAGAACTGTAAGGATGCAAGCCTCTTTCCTTCGCATACAACGCAAAAAACAGACCGTAGCATCTCCCTTTTTGCTCGATATTTGCTTGCGAAAGAGAGTGGTTGTATCCTCCAAGGATAGGGGAGTTGGGAGTTGGGAGTTGGGAGTTGGGAGTTGGAATTCGGGACTCGGGTTGTTAAATGTGGAGACATCTGTCTTTTGTGGTAGCTTTGTCGTCGCGGACACGAAACGATTGTCACGGTAGCGAGTGTTCGAGCGTGGGTCGGTGGTTTTGCTTTTCAGTGTACAGTGGAGGTTGTTTTGGCCCAATCAGCATGGTGCGAAGAACTTG
>JALTMC010000150.1:1438-7171 GCA_027005175.1 Myxococcales bacterium | reverse complement strand
CCAACGATTCCATCTGGATCTCGTGCTGGATTCTCACTGTCCCGATACTTTTTACGAGCGTATCCATGCCTATACCCGAGGTAAAGGTGTTGATGTTGTGCTCAATAGCTTGGCAGAAGAGGGGTTGTTGGAGAGTCTTCGCTGCCTCGCTCCAGGAGGTCGCCATCTCGAAATTGGGAAGCGCGATATCTTTGCGGATCGCAGACTGGGTTTGGGTATTTTAAAACAAAATATATCCTTTCACAGCATCCAGCTTGATCTCCTAGACCAGTCTCATCCCTCGCGTGTTCGGCAGCTCTTGCTTGCCTGTGTGGATAGACTGGTCTCTGGTGAACTCAAAGCGATCGATACGACCGTGTATTCGGCTGATGATGTCGCAGAAGCATTTCATCTGATGCGTGCAGGCAAGCATACCGGAAAGCTGGTTATCGATTTTCCCGAAGCTTTTGTTCCAGCAGGCTGGGAGGAGAGATCATGCCAAGAGAGAGCAGCGCTGTTGCCCCAGTCGTTGGTTCATGCGAAAGAGACACAACTTATCACAGGTGGCACCCGGGGACTTGGCCTGGAGTTTGCGCGATTTCTGGCTGAGAAGGGTGCTGAGAATATCATACTGTTGGGGCGCTCGGGACGTGTAACACGTCGGACACAGCTTGCGATGGATTCGATTCAAAGAGCACATCCCCGCTGTAGCATTCGTGTTGTAGGAGCCGACGTTCGAGAGAAGGAGGCGCTGGAACAACTGTTTGCCACTTGTGAGCCTCCTATCGGGGGTGTGTTTCACGCTGCCAACCTCTATGCTGTTGGAAGAGCAGACTCCATCACAGAGGATGCTGCTCTTACGTATGATGTAAAGGTTCAGGGTGCCCTCCATTTGCATGAAGTTTCACAGGCATATCCACTGCGTCATTTTGTGTTGTTTTCCTCCCTGGCAGGTCTGCATGGCAACACGCGGCAGGCCGCGTACGTTGCAGCCAACGCAGCCTTGCAACAGCTCGCCGTGCAACGACGAGCTGCGGGGCTCCCTGCTCTTGCGCTTGACTTTCCAATTATGCTGGGTGCAGGGCGTCTCAGCAAAAGCACGTATGTTCGTGAACTGGAACTCAATACCAATCGTGGATTTGGGGCGATATCGTTGGCTGGCTTGGAGCCTCTGTTGGCCATCCTTCTGGCTTATCCAAACCAGTTTCCATCTCATGTTAGCCTGGATGCCCCTCATTGGGATAGCTATCTTCAGATGCAGCAGTATCGGGCTCTCTTTGCACACTTGATTCCAAAGCAAGCGAGCCCGCTCACGTCCGAGAAAAGGTCCTCTCCAGTGGCTGCTTCTGTGCCGAAGTTGCGATCTTCTTCTGAGATCGAGTCGTCGATGATGGTGCAGGTGGCATTTCTTCTCGGTTGTCAGCCTGAAGAGATTGAACCGACGATGCCGTTGCCTGAAATGGGGATCGACTCTCTCGCAGCGATCGAACTTTCCGAGTGGATTCAAGGAAAATTTCAGGTAGAGGTCTCTCAAGCTGATGTGTTGTCGGGGTTGTCGATAGAAGGTGCTCTCCAGAAGGTGCTCTCTCTGTCGGTTCCGGCTGAGTCAGAGTTTCAGGTTGTAGAGGAAGTTGTCTCTTTACCACAAGAAGACGAGTTTCAGCCATTGACTTCGGAGGCTTCCAAAGCTCCGGAGCAACACGTTGTTGAGAGTGTCTTGGAGCGTGTTGCCTTTTTGTTGGGGAGTCGTGCGGAAGAGATTGAACACCAGATGCCACTTGTCGATCTGGGAGTTGATTCCCTCGCGGCGATCGAGCTTTCCGAATGGCTGCAAAGCGAATACCATGTGGCTCTGTCACAAACAGATGTACTTGGAGGGATCTCTGTACACGATGTGGTAAAGGCTGTTCTTCAGGATAAAAGGCAGGAACATGTGGTAAAGGCTGTTCTTCAGGATAAAAGGCAGGAACAAGAGAAAGCGCAGGAGGCAATACCGACAGAGATCGCCTCTCCATCGCGCTCTGGGCAGCCTTTACGATCGACGACTCAGCCGCCAGGTCTACGATTCCAAACGGTGCGAATGGATAGAAGGTCGGAGTTGGAGCCGACGTTCTCTCCCACAGCGGAGAGAGTCTTGGATACCTCTCCCGCTTTTCATGTCCCACCTTCTTCTCCGTTTGAGGTGCAGGAGGGACCTACTGGGGTTCTAGTGCAGGAGGTGAGTGAGTCTCGTGTTCGTCATTGGGTAGAGTTGCCTCTTTCACTCGAAGCATCTATGGAGCACGATGTCTCTGTTACAGAGGTCGAGGTGGTTGACCCATTTGAGTTGGAGTCGCTCAAACGCATCTTGCGAAGTGTTGTAGAGGCGGATGGTGTCCTTGTGTTTCGAGCACCTTCAAAGCAAACACATTTTTGTACAGGCCTCCATCTCGAGTCCATGCCTTTTGGCAGTCATGCTATGAATGAAGGTCTGGCTCTTTTTGCTCAACTGTATGAAGCATTGGATGCTCATCCCATGCCCATCGTTACCGTGGTGGATGGTGCTTGCCGTGGTGGAGGGATGCTCTTTCCTTTGATGGCCTCTGTGGTACTCGCAACAGACAAAGCAAGCTTTGGATTCCCTGAAATTCGGCGTGGCGGCTTGCCCGGCGTGGTGAGTGTTGCCGCGCAACGTCGGATGTCTTTGGGGCACTGTGAACGTTATATGGTCACCGGTGATGTCTTTGATGCAGAGCGAGCACTGGAGATCGGAGTTGTCGACTTTGTAGGTAGGCCCGATGCGATTGCCGTTGAGCTGCAACGAATCCTCGGGCGCTTTCAGTCCATTCAGGCCGACACCCTAAACGCTTTTGCAAGACACTGTCCAGCTCCCGATCTACCTCGGGCTCTGGTTACGATGGGAGGGCTGGGTTCGTCTTCTGTTGAGGTGAAAGAAAGTAGAGAGCCAAAGGTCCAAGTCCAGCTTGATGAAAAATCAGGTGTTGCGCTGCTTTCTCTTAATGATCCATTGCATTTCAATGCGATGGGTGTTGATATTGCAGCCGATCTAAAGGCTGCGATTCAGCAGTTACAAGCACATCAAGGTGTTCGAGCCGTTGTTTTTCAGGGAGCCGGTGAGCATTTCTGTGTTGGGGTCAATCCCTATCACTTTGTTCGTAAGGTGCAACAGCTTCCTCTCTTTCAAGCTGCCCACGTCATTTATGATATCTATCGGGCCTTTGTGGGAATCCGCGACCTCGACGTCCCTGTTGTTTGCGTTCTTCAGGGCAACGTTGTCGGCGGTGGATTGGCCGCAATGTTGCATGCTGACTATCGCATCGCGACCACCGATGCGTCCTTTCATTATGGGATTCTTCCACGCGGTGTTTGCCCGGGACTTCTTTTGTCGGAGAACCTGGGACGCACTGTCGGTGATGCGGTGGCGATGAGATTGTATCTACAAGATGAGACATTTCAGGCCGAAGAAGCCAGAGATCTGGGCCTTATACACGACGTTCAAGTCTCTCTTGAGGCAGCAAAGCAAGCCGCCTTTGCGTTGGCCTGCCGTCTGGCAAATGTTCCACATCTCGGTGTGAAACACACTCTTTCCGTGATGCGGCCTGCTATCGATGAAGCTCGCCTCGCTCAGGAAAGTCTGGGGATGGCGCGTTGTCTTATTCAAGGAGATGCTTTCTCTGGGAATTGGAGTGAGTTACCGACTTCCACTCCTACGCTTCCTTCCTCCTCGATTAAGCCACTTGTTCGAGAGCTGCGGGACAAATCCAAGAAACCGCAGAGTCTTGCCTTTCAAACCGTGAGTTTTCCTTTTCCCCAAAAGGCCCAACATGTTGGGATTCTGGCGATGGAGCTTTATACACCCAATCATGCTGTTCGCCAGGAAGATCTGGAGATAGAGCAAGCGAAGCCTGGTAAGTATACGGTTGGATTAGGGCAGGAGGAGATAGGCTTCTGCGGAGATGATGAAGATACGGTCTCTATGGCATTAACCGTGGTACATCGGTTAATGGAGAAGGCAAACATAGGGTGGGACAGGATCGGTCGGCTCGAAGTGGGTACCGAAAGTCTCACAGATCGAAGCAAAAGCATCAAGACCCATTTGATGTCTTTGTTTGGAGAACATGGGTGTCACAATATCGAAGGGGTGGATACTTACAATGCGTGTTATGGGGGAACGGCTGCCCTCTTCAACACAGTGGCTTGGTGTCAAAGTGACTCCTGGGACGGGCGCTATGGCCTCGTTGTCTGCGTCGATATCGCAGACCTCAATGCCGAGCAGATGTTTCTCAATGGAGCGGCGGCTGTCGCTATGTTGATCGGTCCAGATGCTGCTCTCACGATGTATCCTGAGCGCAGCAGCCATATGATGCATACCTGGGACTTTTATAAGCCTGTCGGTTGGAAGGATTCTTATCCTTTAATGCGCGATGGTAAACACAGCATCGATGTGTATATGGAGTCGCTTGATGGATGCCAGCAAAGACTCACAGAGAAGCTGAAGGGACAGTGTCTTCTTCAGAGTCACGACTATTTCGTCTTTCATTGCACCAGCGTTTACTTATGCAAACGTGCTTTTGATCAGGTTGTGGCAAACTCTTCGTTGAAAGAGCTTTCACTGCGAGAGCGACAACGCCTTTACCAGGAGAAGGTCTTACCGAGTACAATGCTAACTCGACGTATTGGCTCAAGCTATACCGCATCATGCTATGTTAACTTGTATTCTTTGTTGGTGAATGCTTGTGAGGAGATGATGGGGAAAACGATCTGTTTGTACTCCTATGGCTCCGGTAGCTCCGCATCCATGTTTCGATTGCTGGTTCGAGAGCTACCCCATATCGACATGAACGTGAGTCACCAACTGGACACCCGACAACAACATACACCCAGTGAGTTTGTCTCCTTTGTGAACCAATACTCTGCTGGCTATGGCCGCTTTGATTTTGCACCAGAACATCGAGATGACCGACAAAACGGTGTCTATTATCTCGAACATGTGGACGAATGGGGACGGCGCTTTTACCGCCGTCAGTGAGTGCAGACTTCTTCCCTATTCGAAAAGATCCACGAATGGCATGAATGTCACGAATTGAGTGAGGGTGTTTCGTTGAACATGCCACGATGATAGGTCTTAGTGGTGTGGAGCGGACTCTTGTAGACGTGCTACATGCAAGGAAATGTATCTGACTAGCTTGCCTTCGTTTTGGGGGGGAATCGTCGCAGTTGTTCTGCTTTCGTAAAGAGTTGAGGGCGGCAGAGTAGGGCGCAACAGAGAGAGCTAATCATGCCCGAGGCCAGGATTAAGGCGACGATCACAAACTGGTATAAGGCAGCTTGTACGGGGTCACTTCCTGCGAGTAACATACCTGTCATTAAGCCAGGGATCCAGACGATACCGAGAGAGCGCATGGTGTCGATTCGTGGAATTAAACTGGCCTTCACCGCTGTTTGCAAGTAGATCGATGCGGCGTCTTTTGTACTGGCCCCCAAAGCCAGTGCGGTCTCAATGTAGCCGATATTGGATTCTATTTCGGAGCGCAAACGTTCGAGTGCGAGAGATGTTGTGATCATCGCGTTGGCGATTAACATACTGCCAATTGGAATCATAGAGGTTGGTTTGGTTGATACAACGCCAGCGAAGGTCATAACAGTGAGGGTCGAGATCGCCCCTGCGAGAATACTACCAAGAGCGATGTGAAAAGCACGAGGACAGTCTTTGGCACGGCGTGATGCAATGTTTGCTCCAATGATCGTCATGGC
>JALTMC010000150.1:0-1428 GCA_027005175.1 Myxococcales bacterium | reverse complement strand
GGGATAAAATGCATTATATCACCAAATTTTGCCGATATATTTTTCAATAACAGCTTTAAAAATGGTATATTACCTATTGAACTCCCCCAAGAACAAGTTAATGAATTAATGCTCGAGGCTAAAAATAGCCCTGATGTTAAAATAGAAATTGACCTTGAAAAACAAACAATAACAAAGAGCCGACGGCGACGATTTGTACAAGGCCACGAAGGATGGATGTGATACCCTCTTTGGCGATGGGAATACGAGAACGATAGGCCAGAAAGAGCGCGAGAACCACCAACATCAACGAGAGAAGTGCCTGTGCGATGCGCAGGTGAAGAAGGTTAGGAAAGAGTTGAGATAGCATGTAGCACCTCCGTGGGAGAGCCCACTTGTTGTAGCTGCCCTTGTTCTAGAAGCATCACACGATCTGCGATACGTCGGGCTTGTTCGAGATCATGTGTGACCCATAGCCCTGCGACTTGTTGTTCTCGAATGATCGAGCTAACCAAATTCTCGACTTCAAGACGTGCTGTTTCGTCGAGAGCCGAGGTGATCTCATCGAGCAACAACACGTGGGGTTGGTTCACAAGTGTTCTGGCCAGAGAGACACGCTGTGCCTCTCCGGCAGAGAGTTGACCGACGTCTCGCAACCGGAATCCCGCTAGAAGCATACGCTCCAAGAGTTCTTCGATCTCGTTGTTGGTGAGTTGTTCCCCACGCTGCTGCGGACCAAACTGGATATTGTCTTGGACTGTGCCTGGGAACAGATAAGGCTGTTGCATGACCATCCCGACTTGTTGTCGAAGGGCTTGTGGAGGTAGCGTGCGGTAATCTTGGCCCTTGAGGAGTACAGAGCCTGAGGTGGGTTCGTCGAGCCGGTTGAGCAGACGCAAAAATGACGATTTTCCCGCACCACTCGAACCCACAATCATCATGAGTTCCCCCGCGTGGACTTGCACCGAGACGCCATTCACGATCGTCTTCTCATGCACAACTCTGGTGATATCTTTCGTTTCTAGCATGAAGTGAAATTCCTTTAAAATTATTATTTACCTATTCAGGCGACTCTGCTGTTGGAGCTTGTGTGCCAAAAACAGGTCGGCAAGATTGTAGCACGAACTTCGAATGCCGCCGCTTTCACAGTGGTCAATTCTGTGTCTCGAAAGGTCCAGGGGCTCGCTCTGTGGGGGAAAATTGTGACTCTCTCAACCGCTGCAAAGATGGTTTGGCTTGTCTCAACACAGGCTCGAACCAGATCTGTTTGGAAGACTGTACAAATTCGCGCAAGTGCTCCTTGGGTGGTCGCTGTCTTCAGGTTGGACGCACGACTCGTGTCTGTTTGTGTTAGGGTGGTTTGGGTTGTCCCAAGGGTCGAGTCTGCCAGACGGCATTTCAGGGGTATGGCGTTTGTCAGGCCCCTGCTCAGGCAGACAATCGCGTTTG
>JALTMC010000149.1 GCA_027005175.1 Myxococcales bacterium | reverse complement strand
CGCCAGACCCCACTTGCTGAAAAGGCGACCACTCACAAGCTGGAGTGGTCGCCTTTTCAGCAAGTGGGGTCTGGCGATCCACCCCGACTACTGCCCTCCAGAGGAACTCTCCTACTACCTGGCACACCTAAAGCTGATGTGCCCCATCACCTTCTTCTACCTCGCAAATAGCATGCAAGATCACAGCGCAAAGGATATCTTGGAAACGATCAACATCCCCACTCTCATTTTTGCCGGTGAAAAGGATATCTTTACACCTATCGAAGCTTCTTACGAAATGCAACGACGCATTCCCAGCGCAAATATCAAGGTTGTCAAAGAAGGCTCCCACGCTGCCATCGCAGAACAACCCGAAGCTTTCTGGAAAAGTATGGATAAATTCATCCAAAAGCTCACCGTTCCACAGGCATCCGTCAAAGAAGACTGCTAACTTTCTTTCACTTCACACAAAGTTTGAGATGTTGAAGTAGCTTTTGAGGATCGCCGTTGTTGGCTTCAAAGACCTCAACGGTGGCTTGGCCAGGCTGCTTCCGCTCATCGATCTCTTGAGCCAGAGGCGCAAGGTAGTGTTTTTCGTTATCAGAAAGTCCAGACATCCCGAGTTCCAAGAGGCTTTTGGCATCCTCCCATGAGTCCGTCCAGGTGCGTTGATTGACCGCCTCGATCCGCTCTGGATTGAAGAAGATACCCTTGACAAGGGCACAAAACGCCATAGAGAGTTCAGGACTATTTCCATCAAACATTCGTAATTCAAGGGCATTTCTTTTAAAGCGAACCTCTGGGAACAATGTTGAGAGGTGCAGCTCCCAGTCTGCAAAGCAGGCCTGATGTCCCTCAAAGCCCTCTGCCAAAAAGGAGCGGAATGTCAGTCCATTGGCAATGGGCAAGAGTTCGTCTCTGACAATAAAAAACATGGGCACATCAAGGGCGTAGTTTACATAGTCATCAAAGGAGCTGATAGCGGGAGGTAGACCACACCGATCGGGATCTGTGTTAAGCCAGATCTCGCCGCGAAGAGGTTTGTCCAACACCTCTCCAGCATACACCTGAGAGTTGGATGCCAGGAACAAAAAGACAGGTTGCAATCGGCGGGAAGCTTCGTATTTGCGGAGCGCATCGGCTTCATCCGAATAATCGAGATTAAACTGAACGGACATGGTTTGTTGCATCATACGATGAGCGTATTTACCGCGCCCGCCGAGATAATCACGCATCACCTTATACCGAGCCTTGTGATTCCAGGGTCGAGCCTCGCGAGGATGAAAAGCATCAACACCTGCAATATAAAAACCAACATTGAGTTCTTCACCGATGGCGCAGAGTTCGTTAAGAAACTGCCGAAGGATACCATGGATCTCATCGAGGTCAGCCGAAGGAATCGCAGACAACTCGATTTGAGCCCCTCGGTTTGGTTCCGATGTGGACTCTTCATATTTCCAGGAGAGCCGGAATCCGGCAAAAACAGTATCCCAGTCTGTAACCAAATCGGCTTCGGAACCTTCTTGCGGTCCGTGGCTCCGCAGAAAAACATACGCGTTCGCAGCCCTCTTCTTCCATCCGACAAGCTCGCCGACAGGGGGCAGGACCACATCCCGATCCACTTCCTTTACCAGAGTATCGTCTGATAACCGAAGCCTCCATTGCTTGCCGGAGAGAGCAAATCGCCATTCCAGACGAGCAAGAACAC
>JALTMC010000148.1 GCA_027005175.1 Myxococcales bacterium | reverse complement strand
GATCCTGGAGACCCTGGTTCACAAGGGGGTTTTGCAATACCAAAGTGACTCCGATTTTGAAGGTGAGATCCAATACAATTTCATGCCCAGCCTCATGTACGAGATCGCCTACCAGGAGATCCCTGAAGAGTTGCGGTGTCCTTACCATCTGTTAGTGGGTCAGTGGTTGGAGTTGATGGCCTCACGACGCAGCAGCGACATCAATATTGAGATCGCTCACCATCTCGATCTGGGAGGAGCACATGAGCACGCAGCCAGGTATCACATTGAGATAGGAATACACTCCCTCAAGTTGTACGCCACGACCCGTGCCATCAAACACCTGGAGCTAGGGCTACAACACCTGGAACCCAACTTACTAGAGATGCGGACCCAGGGACTGCAGCAATTGGCGGAAGCTTATATCCTCAACGGCCAGTACCAAGAAGCGATCACACAATACGAAGAGTTACTCGACATGACATGGCGTATGGGGCTTCGTGTCGTCGCAGGTGATGCCTACACCCGCATGGGCTGGGTGTATTACCTGATGCGCGACTTCGACAACGCCCTCAGCTCCATGAAAAACGGTCACACTCTTCACCAAGAGATGATGTACCAACGCGGCATCACCACAGCCCTCTCCAATATGGGTCAGGTCTATATGGCCATGGGTGACTACCAACGTGCCCGACTGTTCTTTCAAGAAGCCTTGGAGATCCGACGCGAACAGAACCACCAAGGCGATCTGGCCTGGGCCCTCAACAATATGGGGAATCTTCTCCTGGAACAAGGTAACTTGGTTGCAGCGCAAAAACATCACAACGAAGCCCTTGAGATCCGCAAAAGCATCGGAAATCCACACCAGATCATTCGCTCCATGAACAACCTGGCCTTGATTCATGTCATCCAAGGCAACTATGATGCTGCCCTCGCCGACCTTTTGGTCAGCTCAAACCTCGCCCAAAAAGTGGGTGAAAAACTGGGTATGGCCATTGTGATGGTTAACATTGGCGAACTCTACCTGCAACGTGGCGATCTGGAGCAAGCGGATAAATACATCCAGCAAGCCATGCAGCTTGCTGAAAAACTCGGAGACCCCTGGATCCAGGCCGAATGCAACCGATTGCGGGGAGTGCTGTTACTCGAAAAAGACGACCGCTTCGGCGCTCTCGATTGTTGTGGCAAAGCCTACAAACTCATCATGGAGCGTGGTATTCGCTCTGCCCTGGCTCAGATCTACCGCTTGATGGGTGAAGTGTATGCATCGCTCACACCCGAGGAGATCGAAGAAAAAGGCAAAGTCGGCGGCAACCGCGCAGGCTTACCCCCCTTCCTGTTTGGCAACGCCCTGGCTTGTTATGAAGAATCCATTGCGCTGGCTCATCGCCACGGGAACCTCCGAGAAGAAGCCAAAAGCCGCATGATGATGGGGATCTACGAAGTCAATCGGGGCAATATGCCGCGGGGTCGCTACCAGCTAGAGCGTGCACAGGCCACCTTTGAACAGCTTGGCATGAAACATATGCGCGAAGAAGTTGCACAGATGCTGCAAGAAGTGGATGATTTCAACACCTCTGCATCCCAACCCGAGATGTCCAAAGCATCACTGCGACCGCCACGTTCCAAACTTGCCAATGTTGATAAAACAATGATCTTCCGCGTCAACTTTGACGAATCCGAGATGGGGCCTCCTCCCAGCTCCGCAGAACTCCACGAATTCCTCTCGTCATCAGACGACCTCGACGAAGATACTCTCGCAGGCACCATGCAAGAGTTAGGCTTGGAATCCATCGAACAAGATGACTTTGAGGATCTGGATCGTTACTCTGAGCAAGGCAGCGCAGAAGAGCACACCTTGGACAACAATGTCGAAAGACTGGAAGAAGAGCAGGATTTCGATGACATCGCCATGGACAACCACGCGACAATCCCTGCAGAAGCCCCCATGCCTCCCGTAGAGACTCCGACGAAAGAGGACTCCAGTCCAGGCATCGCGATTAACACCACAGCAGCACCCAAAGTACACACTCTGGAGGTCAAGTCTCCTGTGTATTCCATCCGCGGACAAACCTCGATGGACAAGGAGAAACCAGGTCATACGTTGGCAACCCAACGAGCCGTGTCCACACACAACGAAGGCAGCAGTAGCTCGGTAGTTTCGCTACCATCGGCCTCGACAGAGCCTCCTGGTGAAGGAACGGTCTCTCCCCGAAGGGCATCAATAAAAACCCCAACACCACAAACACAAGTGCCACAATCACTGCTTGAGAGAACCCGTCGTGGAGATGACGAGAAGACCGCCATGGCAGGGTCGTCCGATGCACTTCCTCTTGCAAGTACTTCAGAAGATGAATCCACAGACGTACTTCCTCTCGCAAGCACCGCAGTGAATGAACCCACCGATCCAGCCGTGCCTCCGAAGACGACGCCGGAAGAACCTCAGAAAAAGAAGTCTTTTGATGACTTGTTCAGCGTGCAAGAAGAAGATATGCCTCTGGAAGAGACACCTTTGGAAGAGGAGATGCATCTCGAAACGCTCGATGTCGTTGATACCAATGCCGCAAATAGAAAGCGGACCCAGCCCCCTCCACCTCCTCGTAAGAAGCCTATCTTGCCCCCGTCAGCACCCGTCCCAAGCCCTCCCAGAGGGACCTTGGCACCCCCTTCTGAGGAAGAGAACGGCACAAAAACGGTAGCAGTACGCGCACCCAAACGCCGCACGACGCCTCCTCCTCCGCCCTCTCAGCAGGTGAACAATAGCGCGACCACACAAGAGAGCAAGACACCCGGAGAAGCACTGCCACCACCTCCAACACCCTTGCCACCGTTGCCCAGTGTGATGGATATTCTCAATATCCCGGTCCCCATCAAGAAGCCATCGGTTTATGACAGTCAGGTGATTATCGCTCAAGTCGCCGAAGACGACGATATCTCACGTGAATGGTTTGAAGCGGGCCGCAGCGATCGCCAAGAGAAATTCTGGCAAGAGCATCCAGAAGATCTCAACGGAGTACGCGAAGAACTCGAACTCGAAAAGCTCGTCGAAGAAATCGATGACCTCAAAGAAAAGTAGATGTTCGCTGAGGAGGTCTGTGAGGAGGAAAAGGGATGGCTCTCCACCAACCTTCTCGCGCTGGTGCTTCGTAGACTACGGAAACAAGAGAATGATTCGTTCCAGATCTGGATGGCTCTCCACCAACCTTCTCGCGCTGGTGCATCGTACATTATCGTCGAGGAGGCCTGTGGGGAGGAAAAGGGATGGCTCTCCACCAACGTTGTCGGGCTGGTGCATACAAAAAATGGTAGATGGAATAGGATTGTGACACACGTCGCACATAATGACGGGTTTGCTTAATCGTAATGGCCTCCACCCACTTGTCATGGGAGTATCGTCCAAACCGTCGCAGCCAGGATTTCACACGACGCGAGCCTGCATTGTAGGCTCCGGCCATTAAAGGAAGCTGACCTTTAAACTGTTTGTGTAAAAAGCGCAGATGACGAATCCCGATAGGGATGTTAATCTCAGGCTGAAAGAGGTCATCGGGCTGAATTCTACGTCGCATCCGAAGCGTTCGAGCCGCATTGCGCGCCGTGGAGAGCAAGAGCTGCATCAACCCATAAGCATTGGAGCGCGACTGGATATCTGGGCGAAACGTGCTCTCTTCACGCATGATACCGTAGGCAGTGTACATGTTGACGCGATCACGAGTGGCAGCTTTGCGCACAACCCTCAAGAATGGCCGGGGATACGCAAGGTACCAACTACGCAATGTCCTCGCAACAAAGGGAAGGCGTCCCGCGATTGTACCGCGACCACGATAAACACGATCGGCCAGATGATAAAGCCCTGCCAGATGAAAGTGAAGTCCCAAGAGTTCTGCCCCCTGCTGACCGCGCTTTCCACAACGGCGACGATTTTGCGACGTACTGCCAAACACCTTACAAGTGACCAAGCCCCACCACTCTGAGGCGGCGCGAGCACGCATTCCCAAACGAAACAGCTCTCGACCTCGCAAATAACCAGGATGAGTAAGATAGGGAGCAGGCACCCCGTCAAAAAGTTGAAGCAGCTCATTGGAGGTCGGCGGTCGAGTGGGGAGAGGCCCCCAAGGAACAACCTGAACTCGTCGCCGAGACCGCCTGTTTTTGAGGGTGATACATCGCAAACCTTTTGCTGTTTTGGTCCATCGACAACGTTGAAGAAGCCAGGGACGCCGAACCAGACGACGCAACCGAGTCAAGGCAAGAAAGCTGTAGTAATGAAGAGGGTAGTCCCGAACCAACTGACGATAGAGACCGATCACACGAAGTCGAATCGCACGACGACGATTCCGTTTGGGCAGCCTCTGTGTTGCTCTCGCAGCATAGTACAGAGAGACCGGAGCATAGCGACTCTTGGGATACTTTTTATAGATGCGACGAAAGAGCTTTAATGCTCGTGTCCACTTTCGATAACGATACGCCTGATAAGCGATACGCCAGCGGGCCACAAAAGACATATCTCCTCGCGGGAACCGGCGCATTAACTCCCGATAATAACGTTTGGCTTCTCGCTTTCGACCTCTGCGATCCGCAGAGTCAGCGATCATAAATAGCCCGTCATCCGCCAGATAGTGTTTGGGAAATCGCTTCGCCATCTCTCGAAGGTACGGAATGCTACGACGCCACAAGCCACGTCGTCGATAAGCATGTCCCAGGTAATACAATGTCCGAATATCGAGACGTTTCACACCCCGACATACCTTACGGGCTCTCCGCAAAAAAGGAATCGCTCGCCGATACCGACGCTTTCGAAACCAAGCAAATCCTTTTGCATAATACAACTGACATCGCAACACGTGGGGAGCCCGCCGTGACAGACGAACCCGACGCAATGCCTTCAAAGAGAGATTGTATAAAAAGTGACGATTGAACTTCATGGCTTGAGCGATTTTTTGTCGTTTGGTTAAACGAATTCGCAGCTTTCTGCGTCGCCTCCAAGCTTTCACAGATCCAGCTTCTCCAGAAGCCGGTTCTTTCACCAGAATCCGTGTCGCCCAACGGGAGGCATCTCGACGCCCAGTTCGACCCAACGCATAAGCAGCCTGAACCGCAACCCACCAATGAGTCGCATTGGTTTTGGCCACTGGGATCTTCTTGATAATCCCCAAAGCGCGTCGTGCTTTTCCTGCCTCCAGCAGCATCTTCGCCGCACGCAACCGAGTGGCCGGATATTGCAATGAGCCCCGACTTACCTGAAGATACGCCTTCACTGCGCTCTCTATTTTCCCCTGTTCACGCCAAGTATCCCCTATCCACAAGGCTACATAGTCACGCAACAAATACCGGGAGCTACTCGCTCGCTTCAAGGCTCTTCGCGCCTTCGTCCACTCCCGCTGGTCCATCCAACAACGCCCCAACAACAACCAGATTCCCCTCGCCTTCACCTGGCTCCACTTGTGGCGCCTGCTCTCTTTGGTAGCCGCTGCACAACGACTCCGTCGCAAATATTTTCGCAGGACCTTCAAGTTGGATCCTTGCAAATAAGACTTTAAACTTTGCCATCGAAATGTCGTAGCATCCGCTCTTATCGGAGCAAGAAAACAAGCGACACCCAAAAAGACAAAAGCGATATGCTTCCACACCACACGAGAGATCAGAAACCCGATCATCAAAGCCCTCCTTACGATTCGCTGCTCACAACAAGCAGTGATCCGTCTTTAAGATAGAAACGACGGCCTTATTAAACAAAGAGCTGTGGCAGGAAACAAATAAAGTACAGTTTCAATCGAGTTCACACACAAACGTGGGAAATCATTTAAATACTTTTCGATAGTAATGTCCGATCCAAGTCCCCCAGAGAAGAGCACCAAACCATGCTCCACAAAAATCAGCGATGATGTCACCCATGGAGGAGGAGCGACCTGGCACAAAAAACTGGTGCCATTCATCGGAGATGCCAAAGAGACTAGCCGTAAGCCCCCCGAGCCAAACGCTCCAAAAAAGAGAGTGCGTGAATCGAAACCCGATCTGACATCCTATCGCACCCAACACCATGAACGCAGCGGTGTGATAGAGTTTGTCAACGTGTGTAAAGAGAAACAGAGCAGGAGGTGCAGGGTGGGACGAAAGAAAAAAGATTAAACTTGTATAGCCAAGCCATACCCCCACCTCAAGACCCAACATCACCCGACCACCAACAGATTGTTCCTTCATCAAAACCTCAAGTGCATTAACGGTCTCACAGCGTTGCGACCCCCCCCCCATTGTCCGGCGTCCCTACGACCTCACGGCCTCCCTGTTTACTGCGAATGACCTGGCCCACTGCCCTACGATCTTACAGTACAACAGCCACAGTATCTGGCTGTATTGCTGTCAATAATCTCTCATTGTTTGTATTTTTTGACCGATTGCTCTGTGAGCTTTTCGACCAGCTCTTCCCACTTATCTTGGTTAAATTCATCGATGGCATCGTCGGAGACTTGGGGCGCGGTTTCACTTTTGTATGTTTTCTCAATGACTTTTGCGTTGACAAAGATTTTAGCTTCACATCGCAGTGCGAGAGCCAGCGCATCGGAGGGTCGGGAGTCGAGGATCAGCGTTTCACCGTTATCAAGAGAGACTTGGATCTCCGCATAAAAGGTATTTTCTTCGAGATCGGTGACAACCACACGCTCCACCTCTCCTCCCATTCCAGAGATCACGGATTTAAGTAGGTCGTGTGTCATGGGGCGTGAGACAGAGATACCGAGCAAGACAGAGGCGATAGACTGAGCTTCTGATTCGCCAATCCAAATGGGCAGGATGCGCTCAGACTGACGTTCTCCTTCGGGGGTTTCCAGATGTAGTGTTGTTTCCAACGCCTCACCACTATCTGTTTCAAGCTCCACATCGACAATGGACTGATTTGAATCACCTGAAACATTACGATCTTTCAGAATAACGATGGGTGAATTATTGAAAGGATCCATCGCCAATCCGACCAAGCGCATCTCATACAACATATTTTCCTCACAAGACCAAGCCAAAAGCAAAACACCGTTGTTGAGTGTAAACGGATTGCAACAGAAGGTACAGGGGCTGTGTTGAGAAGAAAACAAGGTCAAGCGATCAGATCGCCAGCGAGGGAGTGATGATGACCTTTGGTGATGTGGATCTGGACCTGTTGACCGACCAAAGAGACATCACCCATGAAATTAACAGATTTGTTGCTGCGGGTTCG
>JALTMC010000147.1 GCA_027005175.1 Myxococcales bacterium | reverse complement strand
ATTTGGAATATTGTAACCCGATATTGAATCATCCCGAAATACGGCACACACACATGAGTTGTGCAACGAACACCTGAGAATGAATTCTCAGGCTGATGGCTTGAACGATATTGAAAAGGGAGAAGTCCCTACCGGGACTCTGAAATCATGATGCCATGATACTGTTGTTCATCCGTCACAGTATTGATGAAAAGAGAGAGTTACTGTTGTTCATCCATCACAGTATTGATGAAAAGAGAGAGTCTGTCCCGACAGGGACTTCTACCCATCACTATCTTGGGAGACCAGGAGCCTTGGAATTCATTCCAAGCTGCGCAGGCCAAATTCCGCATCTCGTGGGACACACAACAATCATCCCAGTGATATCGTCCCTCCCCACTCCACTTCGCTATAGATTCTACCGGACCCGCGATCGAAGAGGCACTTTACGCAACTTATGGTAACATGCGTTTTGTGATATTCATTGAATTTCTCTGAACGTTCTTCTTGTATTTCAACCTTCCAATAGAGTGAAGGAGTGGTGATTCATGTACCTGCAGCCGACCTATCCACCGAAACAACAAGTCATAGGTGCCCCTCTCATTGTATTGGGCTTGCTCACTCTTTTAATGACTTCCCCTGCCACCGCCCAAACAACACCACCTCCGCAGAGCAAAGCTTTTCAACTCCAACGTTTCCGTCCTTGGGGTGACAACCTGGGTATGTTCCAAACCCAATCCGCCCAAACAATGGGACAATGGAAGTATACAGCAGGCTTCTTTGTCAATTACGGCTTCCTCCCCTTTGCCATCGCTCCTCCCTTCAAAAATGACGCCCCTATCCCCGTGGTAGAACACCAATTCGGTGCTGATGTCTTTGCTGGCCTCGGCCTAACCCCATTCCTCGACATCGCTGTCTCTTTTCCCATAACCCTGTTCCAAGTAGGGAAAATTCCAGCCCATCCGTTTTTCCCTAGCAGTGACCAGAGCCGAGATCTCACAGGCTTCGCCCTTTCCGACCTTAAGTTACAATTCAAAATCAAGGCTGTCGACTATAAAAATCACTACCTTGGCTTTCAATTTATGCTTGGATTTCCAACCGGTAACCAAGAAAAGTTAAACAGTGAAGGCGACTTCTCTTTTGGTGTTGCCATCCTCGCCAACAAACGAATCAAAGTCGTAAACCTCGCATTAAACGCAGGATACCGCTTACGTTCGCCCACAAACCTCGACAAATATGTACTCCAACATGAGTTCTTTTACTCCTTGGGCGTAGGCGTACAACTCGGCAAATATTTCGAAGCCATTATCGATGTCACTGGCAACACCTTTCTCAGCAAAAATATCGACATTGTCGTTTCACCTCTGGAAGCTTTCGTTGGTGGTCGCATTATGCCTCTAGGCCGACGCGCTTTAAGTATCAATATTGGCGTTGCTGCCGGCTTAACTCCCGGTATCAGCGCACCTCGCTTTCGCAGCATTCTCGGGCTGGTCTGGTCCCCACGAGATCGTGACACAGATAACGATGGCCTCTTTGACAGCAAAGATCGCTGCCCCAAAACCAAAGGCCCTCGGGCCAACGGCGGCTGTCCTTGGCCCGACACCGATAGCGACGGACTCACCGACAATACCGACAAATGCCCCAAGCTCAAAGGCCCCAAAGAAAACAAAGGTTGCCCCTGGCCCGACACCGATAGCGATGGACTCACCGACAATAC
>JALTMC010000146.1:378-7213 GCA_027005175.1 Myxococcales bacterium | reverse complement strand
TTCTGTAAACTCGATACGAATCATTGGCTCCATTCCACTCTATACTTGACCAATGACTCTAGATATCACAACTACATGTTAAACGCAAGTTGTGATAACTCGCGGTATATAACTGAAAGTAAAACGAGAACACATCGCTGGGAAATAATATCGTGAAGCAATGCTGATTGAACGGCTCCATGGTTTAACCATTCAGAAACATTTAAGTTGCCTAATAATAGCATGCAAAGACCAGAATACTCATCAGAAGACATTACAGACTTTGATGCATGCATAACTGAATTCCTAGCCCCCTTAAGTCTTGAAATAGCTGAAGAAGTTTCTCCATCACTAAAAACAAAGCTAGGCATAAATACAATACTTCTAAGATAGTCACATATAATTTTATTATTACCTTTCCACCCGCTTTCTAATGAGCCCAACCATATTGAAATATAGTGATAGGAAATATACGTTTTTTTATCCCGCCATCTCTCCAGTAATTTCTTGCTTCTCTTATCAATACAGAACTGTAGAGCTTCATTGATAATTTTTGCATCTTGTGTAACAAACAGATCCCTATAAAGAGCTTCAACTAAATTGAGTAACCTCGCGCATAAAGCTGTAAAATCATCCTCTTCATCAAGAACTGACTCCATCTTTTCCATTGATTTCCAAACATTTACTTTGAGTTGACTATGTCTTATCAACTCTTTTGCAGGGATGTGAAGCCCTCCTATCTTCTGAATATTTTGCAAGATGGATATCATATCAGACGAGAGCAGGTTCTTACTGAATAGCTTTTTTATTAGTAAGAAAATAGGTCCTCCAAGCAATAAGTTCTTCCATGAAAAGAGAGAAAGAGCAGATGCTGCACTCGAACCAATAGGAATAGGTGGAATATCTTGGACAGAGGTTAGAATTTCTTGATATATATCAGCATTTAAAACAGCATCAGGAATAGAATCAAATGAATGCTCTCCTTCTCCCCAAGAGCTAGGAATAGTCACATATTCTTCAAACTCTAATAACAAATCATCTAATGTTTCCATTGAAAGTCTCACATGAAAAAAGTTGTAGAATCCAGAGTGTATTGTAACAGAATATCTAGACTACGAAAAGATACCAATATTCAAAGGCAAATAAAAGTAAAATCTGCCGATGCCGAACTACTTTATTCACCTTCCCAAGAGTTGGACTAATCTCAAAAGGCTGTGAGGGGCAGTGAGGGACAGAAATGTCTACATCTGTACATTTCTGTCCGAATTTTGAACATGGTGTGTCCAACGATTAGATACACCATGTCTACATCTGCACATTTTTGAAATGTGGGATATCCAGCAACGGTTGTCAAGGGAGGAATTCTCCAGCTCTACAGCTTGAGGGTCAAGGTCCTTGACCTCCTCACAAGGCAGTGATATCTTTCTGTTTCGGCAAAGAGACACTATCCTCAACCCTCTACCATCCTCAAGCCTCTAAGGAAACCGATGACCCGAAGGACAAGCAGCTGGCTGTTATTTACACTGTTGCTGGTAGTCTACTCCTCCAATATCGACGTACTCCCCAACTATGACAGCTTTCCATCGGTCTATCTGGGGGCAAGTGTACTCAAGGATGGAGACCTGTCTTTCAAAGCATCTGAAGTGCCCTTTATGTTTCTTTGGCGCTTGAAGCATAAAGGCACCCAACGAAGTTTTCGAATACGATCTTGGAACCCAACACTGGAGTCTCTGTATAAAAAAGGAGAGCTCACGGTTCAAACGGTTCCCTATTTTTTGATGCGCTCGAAGCAGCCAGGAGAGTATGCCAGTATTTTTGGAATCGGGTCCGCCCTGAGTGCGCTGCCTATCTTTGCCGTATTTCACCTATTTTTAGGTGATTTAAGAGAGCACCCCGAAGCCCTGTGGTTTGCTGCCAAACTTGCAGCGTCTCTGATGGTTGCAGCGACAGCCGTGTTGCTCTTTTTCATCGCCTTGTCATTTGTCTCCTTACCCCTCGCCTGGCTATGTGCTTTAACCTTTGGTTTGGGTACATGTGTTTGGAGCATTAGCAGTCAAGCATTGTGGCAACATGCGCCCAACGAGCTAGCACTGATGTTGGGAGTATTCTTCCTCTTACGCATTCCAAAACATACCATATATGCAGTGCCCACAGCCTTCGCTTTTGCCTGGGCAACGGTTTGCCGACCAACCAGCGCCATTGTCGTGATCTGTGTGGCGATTTATCTACTCCTATTCCATCGAAAAGCGTTGGGGCTGTATATACTCTCAGGTCTACCATTTGCTGTTGGACTGGCCTATTACAACCACATTCACTTTGGTGCTCCATGGGCATTGGGGCAGGCCCAAGGAGCGATCGGTATAGCATTGAAGAAAACAGGAAGCCCAGCCCTTTGGCAAACTCCCCTTTGGGAAGGACTTCTAGGTCATCTTATCAGCCCATCCCGTGGGCTACTGATCTACTCTCCTTGTTTGATTTTTGTCTTTGTTGCCCCTTGGCTATGGGAAAAGCGAGAAGAGTTTCGGATATTTTGGGCACTGATACCCGCTCTCGTACTGATACTGGGTATCGAAAGTATGCACTTTGACTGGTGGGGTGGTAATAGCTTCGGATACAGGCATATCGTTGACCTGACCGTGATATTCACCCTTTTATTAATCCCCATTATAAAGTCCATCATGAAACATACAGTTTTACGGTGGAGCTTTCTTCTCTTTTTCCTACTTTCCATCGGTGTTCAGATCTTGGGTGCATTCGCTTACGATGGATGGTCCTGGAATGATCGGTTTGCCTATATGCTTAAAGTTCCGACAGAAGACAAACCCCGCATCGTTCTAACGAAACAAGAAGCCAAACGACTGATGAGACATAAAAATGCCAGGTATCTCAAGTCCGTGATCTTGGATCTGGATCAACAAGCGTATCGCTACCGACTCTGGGAGATTCGAGATAGCCAGCTTGTCTACTACACCACACACTTTTGGAGTTCCTATCAAAAAAGACAAAAGATTCTGCGTAAATGGCACCGAACCAGAGGCAACTACTATCCCGCTCCATGGCTCTCCGTACAGTGACGAGTTCGCCCCCAACGATTCCGACTCAACTCCAGAAAGAATCCGACTCAACTCCAGAAAGAAGCAAGAGATCCACTTGATTCACTCACAATGATGATGATACGTTTGCCACAGAATTCACCCAGTCCGTACAAAGTCAGCCGTCTTTGGCAATGGCTCCCTCAAGAAGACGAGGAGAACCCCATCAAAAAGACAAGAGCAAGAAAGGCTGGACAAATAAAGGAGATAATCTGATGAAAGTAACTTGGCTTGGGCATGCATGTTGTTTGTTGGAAGGTGGAGGCTCCAAGATCCTGATCGATCCATTCCTGACAGGAAACCCACAAGCGAAAGTGACAGCCGAGCAAGTGGAAGCTGATTTTATCGTCCTGACACATGGACACGCTGATCACTATGGAGACACAACAGAGATCGCCAAACGCACAGGTGCAACAGTGATTGGTAACTTTGAGGTGGTAAACTGGGCTCAAGCGCAGGGTGTTGAGAAGACACACCCCATGCATATTGGAGGAGGGCATGATTTTTCCTTTGGTCGAGTCAAGCTGACCATCGCACATCATGGCTCATCGATGCCTGACGGCTCCTATGGTGGCAATCCAGCAGGGCTACTCTTCACCATCGACGACAAAAAGATCTATCATTCTGGAGACACTGCGTTATTCTATGACATGACACTTATTGGAGAAGCAGGCATAGACCTGGCCATCCTTCCCATCGGTGACAACTTCACGATGGGGCCTGACGACTCTCTCAAAGCCATCGAGTTTCTCCAACCCAAGAAAGTCATCCCCATCCATTACAATACCTGGCCCCTCATTGAACAAGACGCAGACGCCTGGGCCTCCCGTATCACAAAAGCCGACGCCTTAGTCCTTCAACCAGGAGACTCTGCTGACATTTAACAGGAACAACATAGCTTGCAGTGTAAGTTGAGTAACAATCATAGGCTAGAACTTGTCCAAGAGCCATTGTGCGAAGTGTTCGTAATCGTGAGGAAAGGTATCAAAGGTTTCGGGTTTCGCTTCGATATGTTGAAGAGATGGAGGAACTTCGGGGTCAAAGCCAAGGAGTTCCTGTATGGCTTCTGGGAACTTGGCGGGGTGAGCGGTTTCGATAGCGACGAGCAACGAAGCGGCCATGTCAGGTTGGGATTTGAGATACTTTTGCAAGCCTGCCCACCCGACTGCGCCATGAGGTTCGAGGAGGACATTGTATTCTTTGTAGACCTGAACGATGGTGTCACGAGTTTCTTGATCAGAGATGCTGACAGAGAAGAAGTCTCTTCTCATTTGTTCAAGGTTGGGCATGGTGGAGATCGTGCCTGTGTGGTCCATTTGTCCGCCATACAACTGAACAAGCCGGGTAAGGTTTGAGGGGTGACCAACATTCATCGCATTGGAAAGGCAGTTGCGACTTGGGACAATTTTTTCGTATGTTCCGGAGCCAAGGAATGTGGGCACTTCATCATTGGAGTTGACAGCGATAACAATACGTTCCATCGGAAGGCCCATGGCCCGCAACAAGCAAGCCCCCATCATATTTCCAAAGTTCCCACAGGGGATAACGAAGGAAATGGGTTCAGGATATTGAGCCACCCGACTATAGGCGTAGGCGTAGTATCCCATTTGAGGGAGCAGTCGGCCGATATTGATGGAGTTGGCGGAAGACAAAGGGATTCCTGAGAGCCGAGGGTCCGAGAATGCCTGTTTCACCATGGCCTGGCAGTCATCAAATTTGCCTTCCAGAGCAATCGCTGTGATATTACCACGGAGGGTCGTCATTTGTTTGCGTTGCCGACGAGTCACCTCGTCGCGTGGAAACAAAATAACAACCTTCATTCCAGGAACGCCGGCGAAGGCTTGTGCGATAGCACTGCCGGTATCACCGGATGTGGCAGTCAGGATGACAAGTTCCCGTTGGTCTTCCTTGAGGAAGTGAGACATCAAGCGTGCCATAGCGCGAGCGGCAAAATCCTTAAAAGATGCGGTAGGTCCTTGATCTAAGCGCATGAGATGCTGCCGCTGGTTGACATGTTCGAGTGGGATATCGAAATTGTAAGCTTCGTGACATATCGCCTGGAGGCGTTCTTTTGTGATGACATCAGACATATATGGCAGCAGTAATTCAGCAACAATCGACGCATACGAGAGAGCAGACCACGCAGAGATCTGTGATTCACTCAGGGAAGGGATGGAAAGAGGCCAGTACAAACCTCCATCGGGAGCCTGCCCTTGCAACAGAGCTTCTCGGAACGTAACAGCGGGAGCCTGTTGATTCGTACTGATAAATTGCATACTTTTTCTCTCTACTTCTCAAAGGGGAACACGAGCTCTACGGAAGAGACAAGATGATAGACAAGAACAATGTAAGATAGCACAACTCAAGCACCAACGTTTCTGTTCAACTCACTCCTTAGCCTGGTTCCCATCTACAGTTGATTTAAGGATATCGTATGACCGCCACTTTAACACAACTTGCCTACTCAGGAGCATTGAATGGAGTATACAGTACTCTCTTGCTTCTAACACTCGGGTTTGTTTTGTACCAACGATTTCAATTGCGCAAGAGTCGAAGGCATTGGCAAGAGCTTTGGTCAGCCTTTGAGACCCACTGCCATGGACGAATCGATGGTCTGATCAAGTTTGAAGGTCAAGGGGATGAGTTGAAAGAACAACTCAATGCACACTACTTGTCTGACCTTGTAGCCCATATCAATGTCTACCCGACTCCTCCTGACGCAGAAGAGACAGCACGCCGGATGATGGATCTCGGCTTAAACTCACATGTGATTCTGGAAGAGAAGCAACCCACCCCTGAGCGATGGGAGAAGTGGCCCAGTATCGCGGTTCTCTTGGGTCTGTTAGGTACCTTTCTTGGCCTCACCGCAGCCCTCACACAGTTGCCTTTGGATGGAGGCCTCCAACGCCTGAACGAAGGGCTTCGCAATGTGCTGCCTTTAATGTCCGCAGCCTTCTGGACCAGCGTTTGTGGCCTATTCGCCTCTCTCCTCTTACGGGCCTTTCACAACATGACCCTCCATATGGAGACAGAGCGCAACCACGACTATCAAAAATTACTGGAGTCACTCACCCAACAAATCCGACGTTCGTTGTACCCGCATTTGGCTCAAAACAATGTGTTGATCGAGCAGAGAGCACAGGTTCAAGCACCATCTCAGGCTTCCACCCTGGAAGGGAGCCCTGATGTGGATCCACTTCTTGCAAGACTGGAAGAAAATCAGAAGTTATTTCTCGCAACCTTTGACATTCAATGGAGAGAGTGGCAGGAGCAATGGAGGCTCCAGCAAGAACAGCTCCATTTGCTACCAACCTACCTGATGCCTCTATCAGAGGAGCTTCAAGGAACCCAAAAAGTACTGCATACCTGGACACAATCGATCGCCAACAATGCAAGGCAGATGGTTCAGGTTGGTCAGGAAGTATCCAATGCCCTCAACCCGATCGCTCACACAGAGCAATTGCTCTCTGAAAGAGTCACGGGGTTAACTCGACAACATGAAGCTCTCACCGGACTGGTCGAAGTGCTGCTAGACTATGAAAAGCAGCTACCAGACAAGATGAAGGAGCTGTTGGAGAGCACCTTAAGACCCGCTCATCGCATCCTTCAACGCTCTGGTGTTGGTTTAAATCAAAGTATCGAGATGATGCTTGAGCGGAACACAGAAGAACGGGAAGCCTTCCGAAATGAGATGCGACAACTGACAGAACGATTTCAAGTGCTCGAACGACTGACACAGGATGCTGGCTCTTTTACACGTGAAC
>JALTMC010000146.1:0-368 GCA_027005175.1 Myxococcales bacterium | reverse complement strand
GTTATCCGACATCTCAGACAATCTGCGATTCAGACCGAGAACGGGCTCTTCTGAAGCAGGCCAGATGGGCTCGGAGTCTCTCGATAATGAGATCGATCAGCTCCTGGAAAACTTTGACAACAGCAACTCGCAAGAGTTGGAGATGCAACCAACCTACGGGATTGAATCGCAACACGACCTCATCCCTCCAGTAGCACTCCCACAAGAACCAGAAGTGCTACCAGAGCCCCTGACCTTTGCATCAAAAGAGTCATTAAGCTCCGAAAAGTTAGCCTCTATACCCACAACGACTCCTGCTCCCTCCGTAGACGACGTCTCCGACGAAGGCGGTCATACCATTGGGGATGAGCAAGAACGCGATACCTCCG
>JALTMC010000145.1 GCA_027005175.1 Myxococcales bacterium | reverse complement strand
TCGCCTTCGGTCGGAGAAACCCGGCACCCGGAGGAAGTTTCATAGGCTTGAGCGAGTTAACCTTAAAAAGAAGAGCTTTTTTACCGAATCGAGGAGAGAGCCCTTTGGCAAGAAGACCTTTCTTCTCAAGGATCTTATTCAACAAACCACCTGAGCCATCCAGAGAAACAACGCTGTCACTCGAAAAAAAGTTATTGGTGTCTTCGTTCTCAATAACACCCACCAGCCGATGAGTTCCTCCTATCCACCAATAGCCATCTGCACTGGGAATCACAGTTTTCCCATGGACTTTCATGGGTTTTCCACCATCCTTAATAAAACATTGGAGAGCGGATGCGGGCTCAAAAGGTCCTTCGAGCACAACGTAGATCACTTGAAAGTCAGCAAGAAAGAGTGCTGCTACTTTGTCAATAAGAACCATCAGCCCCTGCATATCACAACCCGGCTTCTTCTTCTGATTTCGAGAGAAGAAAGAGGAGAGACTTTTCCGATGGTCAAACAAAAATTTTTGGAAAGGCTTTGCTTGACGCAATGCCTTGAGATCGATCGCAATTTCAAACTGTGGTGGTAATTCCATTCCTTTTGTCATTGCTCTAGCCAGGAGATCGAGAGTCTGCTCTGATGATTTTTTACAACGTGGTAAACCCAGGCTCCCCAACAACAGGAGACACAAGAATACCAACCAATTCCTCTGAAACATTCAGTATGCCCCTTCCATTTCTACCGTTCCTATCACGAGACAAATGTAGCGCGAATGGGTTTGAGAAGTGTCTATTCCTATAGCACAAGAATCCCGACTGTGGCAGGGGAAGACCTTCCACAGAAACTCAGAAGCATTGACAACAAAGACCCAGAAGGTACCCAGAAGCATGATTCCATGGTATTGTAAAGGAGAACCAGACATTCTGAATCCGACATTTCTGGAGTAACCTCATCGTGCCGACCCATGAATCCATAGAAATTCTTGTTGTGGAAGACGACCTCGCCAGTCTGGATGTGATAAAAGCCTGCCTCGAGAGTGAAGGGTATCAGATCATTCATTGCCACAATGGGCAAGAAGCTCTAACCTGGCTACGCGAACATCGCAGCAAAGCCGACCTCGCACTTGTTGATATCATGATGCCTGTGATGGATGGAATGACACTGATCCAACACCTGCGCTCTCCTGCATACAACATAGACCTTCCGATCCTTCTGCTCACAGGACTCAACCACCCCTTAGGTGTAGAACGTGGCCTGGAAGCTGGCGCAAACGACTATATGACAAAACCGTTTCACCCTGTTGAACTACTGGCAAGAGTCCGAAACCTCCTTCGAATCCGCAAATACCAACAACAACTTCAACTCTACAACCAAACAGTCCAACACGATCTGGAGATTGCACGCGAATTACAGCAAGGCCTGATCCCCATCAGCCCTCTGCTCGATACAAATATCCGACTGGCATGGATCTACAAACCCTGCTCTTATGTCGGTGGCGATATGGTAAACTTCTTCACAGTCAATCAAAAACTCTATGGCTTCTATGTCGCAGATGTTTCAGGACACGGCGTCGCTTCCGCGATGCTCTCAACCTGGCTCTATCACACATTAAAGCCCGCACTCGCGCAAACCCAACAACCCACCTCTGCAACAACCCAATTCAAGGGCCTACCCCTGGCATCCCCACGAAGTGTGGCTGTATCTTTAGACCAAATGCTCTCGCAAAAAAGTAGCTCTCACTACCTCACAATGTGCTATGCCATCTATCATGCTCCCACCCGCAAACTCAACTATATCCGCTGCGGACACACCTTCCCAATCCTCATCACTGCCGAAGGTGAATGCAAAATTCTAACTGAGTCGGATAGCCCCGCTATCGGCATGTCACTTGGACTACCCTTTGAAGCTCACTCCATCGTTCTCAACCATGGCGACCGAGTCTTCCTCTACTCCGACGCCCTGCTAGAAGCAAGCTCCCCCAAAGGAGAAGCCTTCGGACTCGACCGATTCTGTATCGAACTCATCGCAACCGCACAATACCAACTCGAAAACCAACTCAACTCTCTCCTTCACACCATCCAACACTTTCAAGAAAAAGATGATTTCAACGATGACTTCACTCTCCTACTTCTTGAAGTCCCATAATGTTTCACCTTTTGTTTCAAAGTTATTCCACCATTGAAACACACAAGCCATCTTTGTAAAACAACACAGCCCATATGCGTAAAAACATGTAATACATGTACCAATAAAACAAAGAATTCAAAAACTTTCACTACCACAGTACAAATATTGCATAAGTCGTGCAATCGAAACATAATTCGTTTCAAAAGACACTACATCCGGCTTGGGTTCTGTAAGTGAGGAGAGGATTCACACCACAGACGTCACGAACCAATCCACAAGGTACGCGTTCACACCAGGAGAAAACCATGGTCAGGCAAACAATGCAGTCTTCCCCAGAGAAACAAGAGCTTTCAAGTAGCTGGCCCGTTGAACGCAACCCCCAAGGAGTTCCAGAGGTTGAAGCCTTGTGGCTAGCAACACAAAACATAAAAGTTCGTATCGTAGACATTCGAAATCTAGCAGAGTACTCCGGCGAGCAGGGTCATGTTGTAGGCTCTGAACTTGTGCCCCTCTCTTCCTTAGAGCAGCTCGCCCAAACCTGGGATGTTGAAGGCTCTTGTGTCTTGGTAAGTGAAACCGGAAAGCTTGCAGGAGAAGCTGCCCAAATGCTCGAGTCCATGGGATTCACAAAAGTGGCCTCCCTGCGTGGTGGAATGAACTTTTGGAACAAACTTCGCTTTCCCATCTCACATGTCATGTCCTAGCTGCTCCCCGACTCTATCTATCACCAAACTTCGACCACCCCCTTGCGACAAAAAGGAAGCACACACCACAGAGATCATCGATAACTTGATAGCTTCTTTGATAGCTTCTCCAACACGATAAAGGCTCATCCAACGGAAGGAAGTTATAAGCTAAAAAGGTTTGCCATTGCTTCGACGACCGGGAGAAAAGAGTGCCTTCGTTGGAGAGGCTTTACTATGCAGTTTGCAAGCCCCAGTCAAGTCCGGACTTTTTGTCACCGATTGTTTTTTGTTGCCCAAACAACCTGCCCCACCGTAGGCAAAGCGATCCAAAACCTTCTTGTTTGCATCCAAAAGTTGGATGGTCTTTCCACTGTTGGTTAGGACAAGCCCCGCAGAGCTAGAAGCATTTCCTTTCTTGACCGCTGTATACACCAGAGCATTGCCAATTTTGTCTTCCACATCGGGTTTTCCACCCACATTCTTTTTTGGGTCACAAGGCTTCCAGCAATACTTTGACCCCTTATCATCAATACAAGAGAGGCCCTTCACACACAGGTGATAGCTTGGACTGTCGAGCTTTGTCTCCTGACCACACTCCTCTTTCCATTTGCGAATATTAAGTTGAGGAGGATAGCAGGCACCATCTTTGGGGTTGTCGTTGGAGATACCGTAACACCAACCAAAGTTAAGCCAGCACGACGCATTGGTCCGGTCTGTTTTGCTTTTGTTTTGTGTTGGATCACATATGGGCAAGCAAGCATTCACTCCCTTGCCCAACTGCATACAGTTCTCTCCTTTGAGACAGTCTCCGATGTTTTGGCATGCTGTGGGCTTCTTGATGCAGCGTTTCCCATTGGCACAAAATTCACCGACAGTGCACCCTTTACTGCAATCAACAGGAGTAGTATTGGCTTCACACTTTTGATGAACACACCGAGACTTACCCGAGGGACAATCGTTGGGGACAAGGCAAGCAACACATTGCCCCGACGACACAAAACACTTGGACAGATCAGAGCGAGGGCAATCTTTGTCAGACTTACAGTTTGATGAAACCGTCACACACTTGTTCTTTTGGCAAGATGCGCTTGAGGGGCAGTCTGTATCTTTTCGACAATCCCACTCACAATTCCCCGTCGAAGAGCAAAGCTTTTTGACCTTCTTGACACAGTCGGTGTCTGTTACACAAAAGTTATTGTTGGGCAACGCTTCACACAAGTGCTCCCGGCATTGTTGTGTTCTTGAACAATCCGAATGGAGCATACATTGCCATTCGCACTTGCCATTGCCAGAGCAAAATCGACTACTTTTCCCAACACAATCCTTATGGGATCGGCATTGGGGTTTAAAGGCAACGGAGCAGGCTTGATTGTGGCAGCGTTGTTCCTGAGGAACAATCAGAGTCTTTGAGACAGACCACACATCGCTTATTGACGATGTCACAATAAAGAGTCGCTCCACCACAATCGCCACTGTCTTTGCAAGTTCGAGATAATGGTTGGCACGTTCCTTTAACGCAAAGCAATCCATGGGAGCAATCGCTATTTTTAGAACAGTCCGATTTCGAGGAGCAACCGAGCCCCAAAAGTCCGGGGAGAAGAAAGAAGCTGAATCCCACAACCAAGAAGCCAGCACGTTGCCAATTCATATTCACAATGCCCTACTCTCAACGTATGCTAGCAAAAGCCCAGCGATACAAGCACAACAGTCATAACACTTTGGTTGTGGAACGCAAGCTCAGCCGCAAAGTACGGGTATCGTACTTTGATCTCCACAACAGTCACAACACTTTGGTTGTGGAACGCAAGAGCAAACAAGGCAAAAGCGACAACAACCGAAAAAAATCCCTTCTATCACACTGTTTCATTTGACAGAAAGGGTGGCATAACGTATTCTGGCGGGGTTGCAAAGAACAATTCTCTCGTCAAAGTATACATCCACAGCCAAAGGCTGTCATAGGTCAGGTATTGTCGTTATGAGTATCTCTATCAAAAACATCTCAGACCCCAACATCGCAGCGTTGATGGATCGTATGGACAGCAATGCTGATGGCAAGGTCGATAAGGGTGAAGCAGCCACTGCGTCACGTCATATTCGCTCTCGCCGAAGTTGGAGGAGAGAAGCCTTTGAGGCTTTTGGTGTGCTCCCTCGCTCCGGTGCAGAGTTAAGACGCTTTGCTGAAAATCCCCCTCGCGAAGAAGCCCTTGAACGTATTTTGGGTCAATCGTTTATTGCTGGAATGGCAGAGCGTTCCGCTTCAGGCCGTGGACAAAAGGTAAGCCTCAGCGACTTCTCTGAGTTTGGAAAAGAGCACAGCCTCTCTATCACGCCGGGTGGACGTGTGGCTCTAGATGGCAAACTTCCCACCAACTTAAAGGAGTTGGGAACGGCGATCTACCACGCCTCCAAACAGTCGGAGACCATCGCGACCTCTGCGATGCCAGAAGTCACCCAGCGCCGATTGTTTGGCACCCTCTCCGACGCCCTTACCGTGTCCCAAACAGGTCGTCGAACGATCTCTCGTGAGCGAATGTTTGCCGGCTCGATGACCATGCTCTTGGATATGGCAAATCACCTCGACCCCAGCACACAGGGAGAGTTTCGCAGCGCAGTACTGGATCGTGGACTGCAAGCACTGTCGCAAGAGAAAGATCCTGAGATGCGATTATTTTACTTCAACTCCATCACGGAGTTGGAGAGTTCGATGGACCCAGCTCAAAAGGTCGCGTTGCGTGAGATAGAGGCCGAGGTTCTTCCCAAAGCAGCCCCCATCGAAGAGTATACCAAAGGCCGAACCCAACCTCTTGTGGTGGAACATACAATCCACGAAGAGTTCTGGAAGGAAGAGATCTCTCTCTACAAAGAACTCGGTTTTAAGATGGTGAAAAAGGACAAAAAAGACAATCGTCGTGTATACGAAGGCACGATCAAAGATCCCGATGGCAAGAAGCCAGACATGCAAGTGAAGGTGACCGTCAACAAGGGGGAGATGGATTTCCTGGAAAAGATGGCAGACCCCAAAACACATGTGGTGATCTATTCGGGACACTCTGCACTCGGCGGCAATGGTTCACAAGCCATTGCAGACGCAGAAGAAGCCCAAGGCCTCCCCAAAACAGTGTTGATTGCCAACTGTCGAGGCAAAGACAACTTTGCAGAGTTCTCCAACAAATTCCCAGATGCGATGTTGATTGGGACACTAGACCCTACCTACTCGGACAGTGGACAGCTTCGCGTTCGAGAACTCTACAACATGTTCTCGGGCGGTGAAACCTTTGCAGATATGCGCAACAAAACACGTCAACGTTTTTGGGACGAAGGTGCCAACAATTACATCTATCCAGATGAGCGACGTAAGTTTGACCACATGGATTCTGACAGAGATGGACGCGCCGACCGCAGCGCGCTGGGCAAAGACAAACTCTTCAACATTGAAAAACGCCGTGATATGGGAGATTTCAATCGTTCCATCGCCTTCGTAAACACCGAGCTTTTTTACCACTGGGAGTTGGAGCATGAGAACGGTGACCGCTCTGCTTATGGCAAAAGCTACTACGACCACATCATCCCCGACGGAATCCTAGAAGATCCAGAGCCCGGTGAGTTGGTTCGCGTGGAGGTCAAAGAACGCAAGATCGGCAACAAAACGGAAACGTTTTTCGGTGTCAAAGCCAACCCCGAATTCATGGGTGAGAATCGCGACCTCTATGCCGGTAAGGTGACGGCCCATGTGATGATGGATCTCGCAGAGGACAAGTATGGAGAACTCTCCAACTTTGAAGCGATGCGTGCGGTCCTTGCAGGAGCCCAAGGCATCTATTATCTCGATGTTTACGAGGAAACAGCCGCAGGGACCATGGCGTCCTACTTCCAGGACATGGGTCTTGGTGCTATCGATCCAAAGGATATCTCTATCATCTTCGAAAACTTTGACACCCACGTCAACGACGAGCAAACCCAAGCTTTTGTCGAAATGCTTGAAGGAAAGTATGGCATCGATCTCGACCGTTGGGATCTCCCAGAATAAGAGAAGAGAGAAGAGAGACGAACACAAAGCCACTCCCCAAAAAGATGCTCCCAAAGGCATTCAGAGAGCCCACCTTGCGACCAACACCTGTGGTAGCACCTGAAAAGGACACTTCATCAATGCCCAACTCGACACCACGATCGTCCAAACCACTCTTTTCCTCCCCGTGCAAACGCTTGGTGCTCTCTCTCCTTGGCGTCTTGTTTGCGGCAGGACTCGGTATCTTTGCAGGGTGTGCACAAGACGTTCCTGACATCGATCGCACCCAGCCCCAAGCTGTCGAAAGGAAGAGCTTTCGAACCTTCAACCCCGATGGCTCCTTGCGCTCCTGGTACTTTCAACAAACTGTGATCGATGTACCGTTTGGTGCGGGCCTCACTGGCGCAATGAAA
>JALTMC010000144.1 GCA_027005175.1 Myxococcales bacterium | reverse complement strand
CATCTATCTGTAGGGGGAGAACGTCAATTTTTGAGTGTGACGTGTTCGTAGAGGTTTCGCTTTCTTATGACCAACATTCCAACGTTTTGCTTTACTTCCTTGCTCCATCCCACTACAAATCAAGTCTGGTAAGGTTGAGCGTAGACCTTGACTTTAAAAGACATTTATGATCTAATCCGCCACGAAGATAAGAAACATGCAGCAGGAGAGAGAGATGTGTGCTTGGATAACCCCCCCCGAAGATTTCCAGCCGGATGAAGCTCAAGAACAGACATGGAAGGCTGTTGACACGACTCAGTTGTTAGACCCTGTCTTACAATTTGGACGGGAAGCCCCATTGAGGCCCAATTTGCGAGTGTTGCGCGAGAAAGTACAACTTCCTACAGACATTGATCTGCTGGTCGTTCAATACTGTCGCACCTTGGGAGAGCACGTTTCATCGCCGGAGAACTTCGACATCTCTGTCACAGACATCACCTTCGAGGACCAAGCAGAAGGCCGTCTCCTCCATGCTTTTTTTCCTGACACAAAGGGAACGAACCCTGTCCAGTCGATCGCTTTTAGACTTGATGAGGATCAGCTCACCACCGCGATCTTCACGACAGAGAAGAGTCTCGTCACACCAGACAATATGCTCGAAATGGGTCAGGTTCTGAGAACCTTACAAGGCCCCAATCAGGATACAAACCAGAACACAAACCAAGAGGAACAAAAAGCATGAGAATTCCCAACTCCCGACCTGCCGTCAATCAAGCTCCTGTCCAGCCGACTGTCGCGGAACAGGTAGAGACGACCTCAGCAAGTGACCATCTTCGCCCCCTGGATCTCAACAAAGATGGTAATGTCACAGTCAAAGAAGCTGAAACGGGACTTTGGCGTGCCGGCTTCACAACCATCGACTCCAAGCTTGTTGCAAAACTCGCAGTGAGTGGTGTAGGAGGCTCACAAGGCCACGCATCCTACGTCAGCCTCGCGGAGCTCGACAAAGGCTCGGGTCTTCATGGAAGCTCTGCCAAAGCCATCACTAAACTCGAAAATCTAGAAAAGATCTTTAATGGAAAACCCTATGTTACAGAACAACAGCTCATTGATGGTATCCATGCTCGCTTAAACGCACCTGAGGGTGATAAGCCCGCCGGATTCACTGTGGATGAGACCCAAGATCTCCTGGCAGCCTATGGAGAGTGGCATTTTCTCTTCCGCGCCAAAGGTGAAAATATTCCTGGAGTGGACGAAAAAGTACTGACCTTCGAAACCGCCAAAGACATGGTGACAGGAAAAGCATTCGAGCCTGTACGATTCAACAAAAAAACCACAGAAGGTATTTTTGGAGGTGCGATCGATGGCATCAACGCGCTGCGCGAAGGCTCCGATTTAGTTCCAACCCTGGGCAAAGCAGTTGTGGGTGCCGCCAAAGAAAACCTCAATCTCCTGGGAAATACCATCGCTGACGGTTTTCGCAAAATCTGGTAGGAACAGCGATTTTATAACTTGAACATATAACTTGAACATTTCAAATCACATCCGCGAGCACATTTTTTCAGATCATCGATTCAATAACTTCGACATTTGGCTTACCGAAAACATGAGGCTCCTGCCGATCTCTGAAACCTCGCAAAAGAGACTCAGCGGGAGTTTTGCGCTCCCGTCGAGTCTCTTTCTCGTGCGGAGATTTGTAATCAGAGGCATCCTAAGATGCGGGTATTATT
>JALTMC010000143.1:8186-24985 GCA_027005175.1 Myxococcales bacterium | reverse complement strand
GGAATAGCAAGTATCCTCTGTTCTTTTGCCAGACACCCAAAAATGAGCCATCTTGTGCCCCCTTTCGCGATGACAAATACGGAAAGTACGGCTACAGCCGCCAAGGAGATAAAGATGGAGACGGCATCGAAGATGCAAAAGACAACTGTCCCAATGTCTTCAACCCCATTCGACCCATGGACAACAACAAGCAAGCGGATCGGGATGGTGATAATACAGGTGATGTCTGCGATCCATGTCCGTTTGACGCAAACACCACCACATGCAAGAAGTTTGACCCCAATGATCGCGATAGTGACGGCATAAAGAACGCTGTCGATAATTGCCCTGACACTCCCAATCCCAAACAAGAAGATGCCGACAAGGACAAGATCGGCGATGCCTGTGATAAGTGTCCCAAACAGGCCAACAAGCCAGGGGAAGCCTGTTCCGTCTCCATCTATGATGTCAAATCGCTCAAAATAAAGGTGGGTACAGCGGTCTTACTCAAGAATTTGTTGGTAACAGCACTCACCCCAGACAAGTCGCGGTTAACAGCACAACTCAAATCCACTGACACGGAATACAAAGGAGCGGACTACTCAGGGATTTTCATCTATCTCGGTTCAAAAGGCCGCTCTTACACACGGCTAAAGGTGGGACTTCGTATCGATGTTGAGGGAAAGTCACAAGACTATTACAAGCAGATTCAGCTCTCCAGCGTCACCAAGCTGACAGTCACAACGACACAAGTTGAGACTCCCCCGAAGCCTGTCCTCGTTAAGGTCGCAGATATCAGCAGTCCATCATCTCTCAAAGCCAAAAAGCTAGAGGGCTTGGTGGTTGAAGTACAAAATGTAGTTGTTACCAGCAAAGTTTCAAGCACGACAAAACACGAAGACTTTACGGTAGCAGAGACCGCTACCGCCACCGATAAAACCTATATTGCTGATACTTTCAACGCAACCAGCTATATCGGGGCCCGAAGCTGCTTCTGGAATGACAAGCCTGCACCGGGCAAAGGCAGTGACTCCGAATGCCTTAGCCCTCGCACATGCCAATGCCTCAGTGCTCCCTGCAAGAGGGGTAAGACAGCAAAATGCACAGAGCCAGGAAAACAACCCCAAGCCGATAAGCGAACTGTGGGAGACAAGTTTAAATCTATCAAGGGACCGCTACAGTTCACATGGGGTAACTACAAGATCGCTCCACGTGATGCCAACGATCTTGTAAAATAGTTTCCCTCCCTCCCTTGCTACAGCGACGCAGAAACCCCATGTGGACTGCGTAGTTTCCTACATGGACACCCCAACAAAACAAGCAGAAAAGTGTCCCAACCCAACAGCATGTAGTCCCGCTCGGGGTGCTGAGACCCAGGCGATATCCTCTCTTGCTTTCCAGCCCCATACTTCCGCGCGGAGCGTCGCCAACTGTACCCATCTGCTTTAATGAACATTTCCTACTTGCTTTCCAGCCCCATACTTCTGCGCGGGGCGTCATATCCTCTTCTTTGATCTCGCGTTCGAAAAAAGACTCCAAGAACATGCCCCAACGATAGATGAAACAATCCTCTTGTACTTCTTTGATCTAACGTTCGAAAAAAGAACCCAAAGAACAGGACTCCCCTTGTTATCTTGAAGGGGAGTGGTAGTATGACCCTCTGTTATTTTGAGTTCAAAGATAGGTACCTCTATCTTTTCAAATAGATCCGCCGTCAACAAACATTGAGATGGAGCAATTTTGATGAATCGTCGAAAGCATCTTCGTATTTTTATGTGGTTACTTACCTGTTTTGGGCTGTTATTTGTCACAGCCACATCAGGCTGTAACTGTGGCACACCACCTGTCAATAACGACGGCAGCATCGTAACAGACGGTGGCACCATCAAGCCAGATAACGTTGTAACAGAGACATCGGATGAAACGCAGCCTGACGCCGCCCCCGACACCACTCCCGATGAGCCCGATCCCGACAAACAACCGCCTTGTTATAGCCTTGGCGATCCCTGCGGTGGTACAGGCTGTAATCCTTCTTGTAGCGGTCAATCCTTAACCTGCCAGGGTGGGCTCTGCCAACCCGAAGAAAAGCCCGACCAGCCGCCGCCCGACCAGATGTGCCCTGCCCGATGTGGCAACCATGACGACTGTCGCAACACCCCCGCTTGTGGAGATCGACGCAACTGCATCAACCGCGTATGTACTGTTCCTGCTAAGATCTGCCCTCGACGTTGTCATGAGAACAAAGACTGCCAGACGCCGCTGTGTGGTGCCCGGATTCGATGCAATGCAGGTGTTTGCGACACCCTGCCCAGATGCCCACGTGGTTGTACGGAAGATAGCGACTGCAATGTAGCAGCCTGTGGTCCTCGCAAGCAGTGCCTGAATGGAGTTTGTACAGCACCACGCAAGAATAGCGCACCAACAGCCATCGCAGAGCGTAGCCAGACAGTAGAAGTCGGCACACGAGTCCAACTCAATGGCTCCAAAAGCTCCGACCCCGATGGAGACAAGATCACCTATCGCTGGAATATTGTAAAACGCCCCACAGGTAGCCTCACGGCCTTTGACGATCCCTCCTCGGCAACCCCCGCCTTTGTCCCCGATCGCGCAGGCAAATACCTGATCGTCTTGGTCGTGAATGACGGCACAGTGGATAGCCCAGCAGCTTCCGTTACGATCGAAGCCACCAAGAAGACCCTGCCAACGCCAAGGCTCGTAACATTTAGCCCCAGGCAATATACAGAAGGCGCGGTGAACCGCACTGTTCGTGTATTCGGCCTGAACTTTCAGTCTGGAGCCAAACTCCTCTTTAACAACCTTGCCTTAACGACAAAGTTCGTCAACAATACAGAGCTTGTCATCACCTTGCCCTCTGGCTTACGTGCAGGAAGCTATCCTGTTGTGATTCAAAATCCAGACGGTAGAAAGAGCAACATCGTAAATTATACTGTGATTACGAAGCCCAGCGTTCCACCCATCTTACGAAGCCTGAATCCCGTTGAGGTGGATGCAGGCAAAGCCTTCACCCTGACACTCCTGGGTGACAAGTTCGTCAAGGGTGCAGAGGTTACAGTCAACAGTACGTTGTACAACACAAGCTTTGTCAGCAGCCAACGCCTGAGCGCAAACATTCGCGCACTTGCAGCGGGGATTTACAATGTCCAGGTTCGCAACCCCGATGGGAAGCGAAGTACAACCCTGACCTTGCGTGTAGTGACGGTCAAAAAAGGACCGATCCTGACATCGATCTTGCCCAATATTGCTTTTGCCAAACAAACCTTCCTGTTCATCCTCAATGGAGATCGGTTTGTCAAAGGCTCTACGATCATCATTGGAACCCAAACCTACCAATCTGTCTATGTCTCTGCCAAACAGATTCGCATCACCAACTTGAGCATCGCAACGGCTGGTAATTACTCTGTTGAAGTCGAAAACCCTGGTGGATTGAAGAGCAACCGACTGATCCTCGAAGTCAAGAAGACTCTGAGCAAGCCCATTATCACGCTGTTGGTTCCCTCCTCTGTGCGTGAACGCACAGCAGTCACCATCGCAGTCAAAGGCAATGACTTTGTCGGCAACGCCATCGTGACAGTCAAAGGTGTGAAGTATCCAACATCCTTTGTATCGGTTGGTGAACTGCGTCTCACGCTACCCAAGACCCTCGGCATCGGGACCTACCCCGTACAAGTCACCAATCCCGACGGGCAAAAAAGTAACATCGCCAATCTCACAGTCATCGCGGCACCACCGCTGCCCGTTATTACAAGTATCAAACCTGCTAAAGTTCCTGTGGGCATTACAAGCACCGTCACCATCACCGGGAAAAACTTTATCAAAGGGGCCCAGGTGCAGGTCGGCGTTCGTTTGGTTCCCACGACCTACATCTCTGCCACACAACTGACCGCTCAAATCCCCAAAACTCTGAAGGCCGGAACCTATGCCTTGCGTGTGTTCAACCCAGGAAACCAAGTGTCGAACAGTGTCAAGCTTCAAGTCTTCAAGTCTGCACCACCCCAAATCACATCCTTGGTTCCCAACAAAGGCACCAGCGGAAGTGTTATCACGGTCCGTATTCTTGGAAAGAACTTCTTCTCTGGCACACAGGTGATCTTCCAAGGTGGCAAACAACCCACCAACTATGTAAGTGGAACAGAGGTGACAATGACCTTGTCCCTAACATCTCTCAATCCAGCAACCTATCAAATCTGGGTTCAAAATCCAGATGGTCAGAACTCCAACAAGATTCCATTCGTAGTCGAAGCCCCACAAGGGCCGCAAATAACAAGCTTGTTACCCAAAGAAGGTCAGACCAATACAACCGTCAATATGATCATCAGTGGTGCGCGTTTCGCAACAGGCGCTGTCGTAAACTTCAATGGAAAAACCCATAAGGTCACTTATCTCAACGCATCCACTTTGGGACTTGCGCTTTCACTCAGAAGGGTCGCTGCTGGAACCTATCCATTTAGCGTCACCAACCCCAATAAAAAAACGTCCAACATCGTATACTTTACTGTCACGGCCAAAAAACTGCCGAAGCCCATTATCACTCAGATCAAACCCAGCAGTATCAAGATTGGCTCAGCAGGAGCCAACAACCCCATATACATCCTGGGTAAGTACTTCCAAAATGGTGCCTTGCTAAGCTTCCGACTCCCCTTCGTTGGCTCTATCGGCTTACCCACGAACTTCATCAACTCACAAACCCTTGTAATGACTGCTCAGTTCCCACGCATCTCCATCCCCTTTCCCCCCCAACGCACCAATGCATTTGTCACAAACCCCGACAAACAAAACAGCAACAGCGTTCAAGTCACCGTATCCCCCTAACCACCGCACTCATCACAAACAATCTACATCCAAAAAGCCATCGACCCGGCTCAGACGGCCATCTTCCCGGCTCAAGCGGTCATCTCACCGATTCAAGCGGTCATCTCACCGATTCAAGCGGCCATTTCACCGATTCAAGCGGCCATCTCACCGATTCAAGCGGCCATCTCACCGACTCAAGCGGTCATCTAACCGGTTCAGGCGACCATCTAACCGGTTCAAGCGGTTATCGGCCTGGTCATCATTTTCATCATTTCGGTTCAAGAAGCTGGCGACGTGGTTCGGGCGGTCATCGCTCCGGCTTTGTGTTCGACATGGGTGTGCTCCTGCATGGGCACTCTCCTCGACTCTTGTCGGGTTAGGTGTGTCGTGGTATGTCTGTCCTATGCGAAATATGTGTAAGCGACACGACCTTTTTACTCCTTGAATGTAGCGGTATCATGAGCAAAATCGACCAGTTTGAAAGTGTGTTTAAGTCGGCGACCAAAGAGGTCTTTCACTTCTCCCCGACCTTCATAGAAAAGATCTGTGTGGTCACGGATCTGGAAGGGTACAAGCACAAACAATTCGTGCTACAGATCCGAGAGTTTCTCGAAGCGGTCGGCGATCCAGAGGATCTGGAGTGGATCGACTTTGACCAAGAGACATCACAAGATCTGGGAAGCGTATTGGAGCAAATCGAAAGTATACAGCCTGACTTGATCTGCACCTACCGCAATCTACACAGTACAGGCTGGCAGTGGCCCTACTCTTTGGGAGAACATCTTCATGTTTTCACCCAAGCCACCACGATTCCCATCCTCGTGTTGCCACGGCCCGATCTCGATTTTCCTGCGAGCCTGTTGCAAAGCACAGAGACAGTCATGGCGATCACAGACCACTTGGCAGGTGATGAGGCCCTCGTTAACGTGGCGGCCAACTTTACAGCTCCTGATGGCACTCTTTATCTGACTCACGTGGAAGACCAAAACACCTTCGAGCACTACATCGAACTCATCTCCAAGATCCCCGACCTCAACACAGATGTTGCACGAGAAACAATTCACCAACAGATCTTAAAAGAACCCACTGATTATATCGAGTCATGTCGTCAAGGACTGGAAGATGCACGTATTCCACTCTCCATCCAATCCATTGTCGCTGTTGGTGAACCACTCACAACCTACAAGTTCTTCCTCGCCGAACATCAAGTCAATCTACTGGTGCTTCACACCAAAGACGACAACCAAAGTGCCATGCAAAACCTAGCCTACACCCTCGCTGTCGAACTTCGTGACATTCCCCTCCTCATGCTTTGACAACTCCCAAGGCCAAAGCACTTGGAGCCCCTTGGGCCTCTTTTAAAAAAAGACGCAACAAAAAGCACAAGATCGCGACACTATATGGAACCTTAAGTAGGTATCCGTGAGTAGATTCTCACGCAACGAACAGAGCACAGCGAACTATCCTACTAACTCTTCATCGAAAACCGAAAGTTCAGCCGCTCAAATAGTGTCGCCGACCGCTTAAACGATAACCATAAACGCTTACGTGGAGCGATGGACAAGGAGGTTGGAGCCGTTCTATTTTAATCCTCTCCCTAGCAATTTCCATTGCAGTGTGGTATGTTACCATCTAGCCGTAGCTTTTATCTGTAATAGCATTCTTTCTTTTGCTTTTAAATCCTGGGCATTGATCCAGTCCAATATATTCCATTTCCCTTTGTGTATCAGGAGATCTCGCGATGAGCACGATCAACCGGTCTAACTTCCAACAACAATTTGCCAACAAGTCCCTTGCTCTTGAAAAGATCGGTGGAGAGACAGAAGCCAAGCTACAGGAAGCGGGTTCAAGCCGTGCACAAGTAGCTCGTGCGGACCTTAACGGTGACGGCAAGATCCAAGGCACCTCTGAGTTGAACGCTCTGTTCAAACACATTGATGGTTTCGACCACAACGGAAGTGCCAACAGCTTCGTCACCAACACCAACCAAGGCCCCAGTCGCTCAGGCCGTGTTCACAGTGCTCTCTCTGTATTGTTCCAACAAACAGCTGGTGTTGACGTTGTCTCCAATGACACCAGCAACCTCAACAATGTAGGCCAGCAATGGGCTCAAGGTGGAGCAGACTCCATTGAAGAGAAGATGGGAGCCCATCTCCAAGGAATCAAAGAAACAGGCATTGGCGTCTACTACGGCGATCACTCCACTTTGCAGGATATGACTCGCTCCGAGAAACAAGAGTGGATCAACTCGAATGCAACTCCAGGAACCACACCACCTAGCGTCAACGATCTCAAAAAGTCTAGCTGTATTGAGTGGGCCTTGGACAACGTAGGTGCTGCCTATAAAGCTGCAGGGAAAAGTGAGCGATGGAGCGAGATCCGAAGCACAGTCCTATCCCAAGGTGCGAAAGGTACTGACCTCGCCAAAGAGTTGCAAAAGGACGGTTGGGAAGGTGTCTACTTCAACCCCGATGCCCGTAACCCCGATGATGGCAACGCAGAACACTCCTACACTGCCGCCATTACCAAACGCGGTAAGCCCTACTATGGAATCAACGTAGATCATCGCGTCACAGATTACCGTCCCACGGAAGGACAAGGCACAGAGAAAGATATGAGCGGCGTTGAAAAACTTCGCGACGTCCCCTTCTTCTTTGGTATCGCGAAAGGTGGTATGCATACCTTTGTCGGTCGCGACGGCAAAGTCAATGAGTTCCATTGGACCGCAAAGCCTGATGATACCAACGCTATCGAGGAACGCCCCCTCGAAGAATTCCCCTGGAACAGTGGTGTCATGATGATTCCCCCCGGAACATGGCCCACCAATTAAACCACACACTCTCTCCACCCCAAACCACCCTCTCTCGTCCAATCCTCGAGCAAAGGGAAAACCTCTCTCATCAGTTCTGACACAGAAATGTCTTTATGACAGGCTTCTTACAGTGTTGGAGCAAGAGCACGCAGGTTCCTCGTGGGGCTAGAACCCCCACTTTGAGGACGAAAAACTCGACGGAAGTCGGCTCAATCCTTTGGTTTTTCTTGAAGGACAAGTGGTTCAGAGTGCGATTTCGCGAACGTCTCACCCTCAAAACATCCTTTCCCTCCACCTCAAGCCACCCCCTCTTATTCAATCCCCGAGCAAAAGGAAAAACCTCCGAAAAGAGACGAGGTTCTTCACGTCAGTGGGCACTCGCAGTGTCTCTTATTCAATCCCCGAGCAAAAGGAAAAACCTCCCTTGTCAGTTCTGACACAGAAATGTCTTTATGAGATTTGTGGTTCGAAAAAGGAGTCGTGAAAGGAGGTGGAGTTGACCTGTTTGTCGAAACATCGCATAACAGATCAACCTGACTCATACAGTCGCTGACTTTTGGTCAAACTATTTTCAGACTCGTGACTCGCGGCTCGCGACTACTAAAAAGGAATTCCTGATGTGGACTCCGTTGTTGGCTTCAGCTGGACACCAGAGCACCCAAGTATCCATGGGTGTGACTCTGTTCTTTTCCCTCATTCTTGTGACCATGATTTTCGCTTTGGCTTTGGAAGAAAAACTACACGCAAAGAAGTCCGTTATTGTTGGCGTATTTGCGGTGGTATCTCTGCTTCTGGGTGCCATGTTTGGGGTACTACCCGAAACAGATGGCAGTTATTTCGTTAAAGTAACGGAACACATCAAGCTACCTTTTTACATCCCTGCCATTGACTGGAGTGTGATCGCAATTATCCTGGGCTCAAGCCTGTTTGTTGACGTTACATCCAAGTCCGGACTGTTCACATGGATCGCGATTAAGCTGACAAAAGCATCCAAAGGAGACCCTCTCAAACTATTGATCTATTATGGTTTGATGACCGTGATCTTCTCTGCTGTCCTCAACAACGTCACCGCAATGATTATTGTGGGCTCGTTGACAGGCGTTTCTCTCAACAAGCTCCAACGCGACGACAAACTACTTGGCTTTCTGCTCGTGGAAGCCTTGCTCACGAATGTTGGAGGCTTGCTTACCTTGATCAGTTCGGTCCCCAATATCATCGTTGGAAATGCCGCAAAGATCAGCTTTATGAAGTTCTTTTACGTGGCAAGCCCGTATGTGGTGCTAGCTACGGCAGTGACCCTCTGGATGGGAGCCACGATCTTTGGCATCAAGGGATTGCAAAGCGACGAAGAAAAGGAAGAAGCAGCCATCCAAGTCGAAGGCTTTGATGAGAATGATGGCATCGAAAGCACCTTCTTCTTTTGGTTTGGAACAACCATGACTGTCCTGTTTATCGCGTGTCTCGCCAGTGCATCCTTCCTTCCCTATATCAAGGGTCTTGGGATGGGTTATATCGCTCTATCCTTCGCAGCAATCATGCTTATTCGTTACAAGGACACCGCCAACAAATTCTACGAGGCCGTTGACTGGGATCTCCTTGCCTTCTTTGCGGCACTGTTTGTGGTCATTAATGTGATGGAACATGCTCAAGTACTGGGGCTCATCGGCATAGGACTGGCCAAGATCATTGGTATGGGAAAGATGATGGGCAGTGGGTTAATTTTAATAGCCACTGCAGTGTTTAGTTCTGTCACAGACAACATCCCCCTGGCCGCCATGCTCGGTAAGATCTTACAACAACTCAAAACACCAACAGACTCCCCCTTGTGGTGGTCTGTCGTCTTCGGTGGAAATCTCGGCGGAAATATCACCCCTATAGGGTCAGCTTCCACCCTTGTCGCAGTCACCATCATCCACCGTTACAAACTCAACCTCTCTTTCGGAGGTTTTATCAAAGCCGCCATCCCCTTCGCCTGTGTTCAGATCGCCCTTGCCACCGCATATCTTCTGCTTTTCTTACAGTAACATCCGTCACAAATGCGTTGAGGTCCATGTGCGAGAGCGCGAAGCCAGTACACCCATCATCCCCTCCGCCAGTGCCCCATCGCTCTCACCATCGCATATCTTCTGCTCTTTTTGCCATCCCAAGATCAACATCTACAGTGCCGCCAAGTCTTGAATCCGACCTGTTTCGCCTACATCTTCCGATTTTTTTGCCATCGCAATCTCAACCCAGCCTCTTGAACAGTGTGACCCAGTCAATCGTGATGGGATCCAGCAAGAGCGGTAAGACAAGACCCAAGGCAACAGCAAAGTTAGTTGAGTCGGAAATACCAAGTAACTCAAAAAACTCCTGTTTGCATTGCTCCACAGCGATGAGTGTTCGAGCGGGAACGGAGTAGGAATGTAGTTGCTCTGATGCGATCCCCTGAAGATTTTTATAACAAGTGTTGGCCATCGTCCCATTGGGCTGAAGTTGCGGATACCCGTACGATCGACAAACCACGGTACGATAAGGATACAGTTGACAGCCAATGCCCCACTCCACAAGGGGGCACAACAATGTTCCGATGGGAAGTTGTTCCTCAACTTCCCCCAATGTTGGAATATCTTTTTGCTTTCCTACCCATACATGTGAAGGAACTCCCCCCTCTTTCAACCACCGTTCAGCCCTCTTAAACAACTCACTCTGCACCTCTTCTGAAAGCTTCACAAAGCCTCGTCGAACCAGGAACAAATCCATCATCCGAGTAAAGAAGATCTGTGTACAGCATTCGTTACACAGAGGAGAGCATTGAATCTTCTCAGGAAAGTCTTCTCTCACCTGAGCATAAAGAAGCTCTCTCTCTTCCAGCACTTGTTGGTAGGAACGAAGGCAAGCCACCATCCCAGGTGTCAATTCTCGCTCACATCGTGGTAGTTCTGCTAAGGACAAGCTATACATTACTTTCTCATTTTTCCCGTTGTAAGTACCATGCGATGCTGAGCAATCCGATGCCAAAGATGCCAAAGGGGTAAGCCCTGAAAACCCGCAACGATAGGTCCTATGACGGGTTGAGTACCTGCGAAGCAAAAGAAGGCTACCAAGAAAGCAAACACAGCCAGAGACAGCACCATGACCTAGCCTGGGACTCTTACTTCCAGCTAAGACCTGGCTACCAAGAGAGCAAACACAGCCAGAGACAGCACCCAGCGGACCCAGTTTCGGAGTTCCTCTTCTTGGGGGTGTACAGAAGCAGCTTTCAAGTCATAGTATTGACGTAGCCGCTGTAACGTATAAGTATAAAAAAATGGTTGAACAAGCAAGATGTGGTCTTTCGTAACTTGGTTTTTTAATGGCCTTCTTTTGACAGCTCTCTTTGGTACTCAAATCGCCGCTGGATATGGATTATGGGGGAGCCAAGGTCTGCTTCCTTCGTATCTTCAGGGAGACATCGAGACTCTTCTGAGACAACCATTTCTTTATCTTTGGTTGGGATTCAACGGTATCGTTACGGCGTAACAGAAAAAGGAGTACGGGTAGGAGTGTTCCAGAAAGGCACAAAGTCACGATGGTTTCTCAGAAGAAAGAGAGAATTAAACGGGTCTGGCATTCATCAAGCGATAAGAGATACGTATCGATGGTTGCAAAAGAAACAAGAAGGAGCAGTGCAAGTGAAGCTTACGATTTCACCCAAGATTCCCTGTTATGAATGGACAACACTGGTCCAACAGCTTCCAACCAAGACGCCTGTTGTACTCTCTCTCCAATGGGAGCAAACAAAGATGAGCGTGACACCTGTCCAGCCGCTCACGACAATGGGAGCAGACAAAGATGAACAAGGCACCTGTCCAGCCGCTCACGGCGAAGGCTGTAGCTGCCGTGGCTTGTGGGATCTGTGATAGGAAGATGACGAAGTTTGACGCCACAAGGCCGCACCCAAATTAGGTTGACGTGCTTGACAAAGATAGACATTTCTGATAGTTAAGGAGCCATTATCTGTTATCGAATACGATTCCCCCCACGAGCACAAGCGGTGCGGAGACGGTAGAATGAATCCGGAAGAAGCCTCACAGGCGTGGAAAGCCGAGTTTGATAAGTTACCAAAAGAGCAGCAAATGGCGGTTCAGGGATGGTATGCGGTACAGGCTTATACTGCGGAGCAACTTGGACTGGAAGTAGAAGAGTGGATGGCCTATGTGCAATGGGCCTTTGCCAATCCTCTTGACTACTCATTTATTGCAGACTTTCCCGAGTTGGCGTCGGCCCTCAACATGGGAGACGGCTTTGAGACCTCCTCCAAAAGCGATGCTGCCGCAGCCTTAATTGGTAACAACTCCCCTGCAACACTCTCCAACGAAAAACCCACCTCGGGAAGCTCCCTGCTGAATATGATGCTTGGACGACCGGAAGGAAAAAGCGATTCGAGCGACTCTTAAGGTCGCTTTCACAGTATAAAAACGTACAACCCTTTTTCGGAGAACAAAACGATGAGTATGATTGGACGACTTGCAAAAGGTATCGGCGCAGCAGCATTGACCAATAATCTGGGTGCGGGCCTCGTCGCAGCAGGTACCAACAGCTTTGGCCTCGGTGCAATGACTGGTGTAGCGAGCAACCTGCTCAACCCCTTCGGCATGATGGGTGGTATGGGCATGATGGGTGGTATGGGTGGCCTAGGCATGGGCGGCTTAGGCATGGGTATGTACGGTGGCTTTCCCACCATGTCTCCCTTCGGTATGGGCATGGGCGGCATGGGCATGGGCATGGGTAGTTTGAGCATGATGGGAATGGGTGGCATGGGCCTGTACGGAATGGGTGGCTTGGGAATGAGTGGCTTGGGCACAAGCTTAGGTCTCGGTCTAGGCATGGGAATGCCCATGGGAATGTGGTACTAAATTCGAAGGTTGAAAAAAACAACCTGAGCAAGCCGACCTGAGTCTTTCTTTACCGAAAGAGTTGCCCTTTTTCTTATGGACTGACGCCTGTCTTGGAGCCTACGCGACAATGAGCGAGAATACAGACAAAAATCGAGCCCGCGATCACCGGATTGTTCGGCATGTAAAAGCTTTACAAAAGGCTTTGGGTGATGATGATGCTTATCGCATCGCTCTCAATGACATCCGTGATGACAACGTCCTCAGTGATGAACAACGCGGTGCCATTTACAAGACACTCGCCCAACAATCTCTCCTTTGGTATATTGAAGCCAGCACGGGCAAAGCTGTTGATGTTGAAGGATTAACCCAAAAGCTCCACGCTGCCCGTTCCCAACAGTCTTAGCCTCCCCTTCGATGAGACAATACACTGGAATGACTCTCTGTGATGGTATGGCCATCGCGCCAGCCTTTCGTCTCTCCATTCCCCAAGACCATCTCACAACCAAACTCTCCATATCTCAACCTGTTTCCTCTGTGAGAGACGAGAACCTACGCTTTGAGCAAGCTTGCACTCAAGTCGCGCAATTTTTAGAGAAGACGAAGTTACGTATCGCCCGAGAAGTAGGGAAAGACGAGGCTGAGGTCTTCGCAAGTCAGCAACTCTTGTTACAAGATCCCAGCTTTCGTAAAACCTTCTACCAGCAGCTCAAACAAGAGCAAACAGCAGAGAGCGCTCTGCAAGAAACTCTAACAGCCTATCGGGTCCAGTTTCGCACGCTACGTCACCCACTCTTTCGCCAACGTATCTTTGATCTGGAGGATGTCTGGGGTCATGTCCTTGCCTATCTTATAACAGGTGCAGGAGTTCAGCCCATTCAGCTACCTCATCCAGTCATTCTTATTGGAAAAGAATTGCTTCCCTCACAGTTGGCTCATCTTGACTGGAGCAACATCCGTGGCATTATTACAGACCAAGGAGGTGTCTCCAGTCACACTACAGTTTTAGCCAGTTCGATGCACATACCCTATATTTCTCAGGTTCACGAGCAACATGAGATCTTTGATCAGGAACTCATCATTCTCGACGGTCATCGAGGACTACTCTATGTCAACCCAACCTCCGGCATGCAACAGACCTATCGAGACGCAATCGCAGCCTCTTCCTCTATTGCAATTGAGCCTGTTCCCTCTACCCGTCAAACACAATGTGGACAACATATTACCTTGCGATCCAATGTTAACATTCTGACTGATATCACAGACACACATGCCGTTGACTCCGAAGGGATCGGCCTTCTTCGCACAGAGATGCTCTATGCCAGCCGACCACAATTCCCCAACGAAGAAGAGCAATACCAGCTTTACCAAAGTATTCTTAAACAGATGTCTCCCAACCCTGTCACATTCCGCACCTTTGACCTCGGTGGTGACAAACAGATGAGGGCATTTCCAGCATCTCCCTCTTCCTTATCCCCAATGGGCTGGCGCGGATTGCGAATACATCTCGATCGCTGGGATCTCTTGCGACCACAGCTTCGAGCCCTGTTGCGTGCAAGCACTTCAGGAAACCTACGTGTTTTGTTTCCGATGCTCAGCACTTACGAAGAACTACTTCACCTCAAAGAGCGAATCGCCCAAACCCGAAAGATGCTGATACAGCAGGGCTATGCTATCGCTGAAAACATTCAATGGGGTCTCATGATCGAGACCCCAGCAGCGGCCCTTCAAGTAGACCAGCTCGCACCCAGCATCGACTTTGTCTCTATCGGCACGAATGACCTCATGCAATTCTTGATGGCTGCTGAACGGGGCAACTCTCGTGTCAGTCACCTGTTGCAACCAACTCAGCCCGCCTTACTTCGGCTGCTCCAGATCATTATCCAGGCAACGGCTTCCCAAGAGTGCTCCGTGTCCATTTGTGGAGAGATGGCCGCACAACCCCTCTACCTACCGCTACTATTGGGACTTGGACTGCGAGATTTAAGCCTCCCTCCCAAACAACTACCGCTCCTTCAACAATGCCTACCTCATATAAGAATCCATGAGACGGAACTATTGGTCCAACAAGCACTGCAAGCTTCAACCAGCGCAGAGATCTTCCACCTCACCCTGGAATTTGCAGAAAACAACAATATTATCTCTGTCTCAGCATAATACAAAGTCCGGGTAATCATCCATACAACAGCGACTTCATCCATACAACAGCAACTTCATCCATTAAAACGGCGACTTCATCCATACAACATTTCAGATTGCGCCCATGAGATTCAATAGGATCTCTATTTCGAAAGAACCCAAAATATCACAGAAAGAACGACCAACCAAAGCTAAAGAAAGTCTTTTGCTAGCTCTTGCATTTTCAAAAAGATATTGCGAAATCCATTGGCGCGACCAGGTACAAGGCTTTGTTTAATTCCGGTATCAAAGATGAACTCGGGAGATAACTCCACAACCTGCTTCGGAGTTAGGTAGCTTAAACCTTTCACTAACAAAGCAACCAAGCCTTTTACAAGAAGGGTATCCGAGTCACCTCGAAACAAGAGAAGTCCATCATGCAGCTCCACTTGAATATACACGGTTGACAAACAGCCAGGCACTCGGAACTCATCTTGTTTGTCAGCTTCTGGCATCGCCGGAAGCTCCTTTCCCCACGCAATCAACTTCGCCAACCGTGACCGGGTATCCGGCAACTCTGCAAAAGCAGAAACGACTTCTTCCAATGATTCAACCAACAAACGCACTCTCACTTTCGACTCGACTCTGTTCCATTTTGGAGGAAGACCTCCCACTTTCCACTTCCAGTAGGGTCGCGTTCGGCTTGGAACCAAACAACCTCCAGCTTTCATCTTTGCTCATTGCCACTTTCCTCTTTTATAACTGCCAGATCACACGTCGCCCCCGATAGTATTTGAGATGCTCGTGCTCAAGCCCTTGTGTGATAGCTTTGGAACAGTTATCGTCAAAGATAAAGATATAGATAACCTCCGGACTACTAGAAAGTTCAGCAGGAAGCTTTCGCTTCAGGATTTCAAAGGCGCGGAAGTCCTTTTTAATTTTGCCACGGTAGTACAGATTAATTCCGTTAGAGCTTCGACGACTGAGTTCAATGGTACGACTGAAAGCTTTCATTTTTTTATTTGGAAAGCGACGATACCCGACGATACGATCGGCTTTTACATAGATCATCACAGCCTGAAAATAGCGTGCCAGGCTCTCTGTTAGCCCAGATTTTTCGCGCCCACTCATCCGCCCCCAACGTTGCACCAGCCGCAAAGAGGCTTCGAGCTGTTTGCGGCTCTCTTGCAAACGTTTATTTTTGGCCATGATGCTTTTCTGCTTACGCTGTGACCTGACACGCTCCTTCCCCCATGACTCTCGCAAACCTCTAACTTTCAGTTGTAGCTTCTCTAACTCCAAACGTTTAACTTGAAACTGCTTCGCTAACTTTTGATTCGCCTTAACCAAAAACTTTCTTTCAGCAGTGAGTTGAGCAGCTGTCCGCTGTAAGAGTGCTCTCATTTTTAAAAGTTGCCGCCGAATCGGTTGGCTGGTTTGCTCTTTCTTTTGCGACTTCCCATTCATAAGAAATACTAAACTTTGTAAGTCAGAAACCAAATGATAGATCTTCTCTCGTCGATCTTTGAAAGAACGAAGTTGCTTTTCCAACGATATATACCTACCCCTTTCATGCTTTAGCTTTTTCTGAACACCGGCAGTTTTCTGGACCTGTCTTGAGATCTTTTTGACTAATACATTCCGTTCTTGTTGATGTTTCTTGTCTTTGTTCAATGTCATAGCAAAGAAAACCAACAAAATGACATCGAGCAACGCCATTAAATCAGGTCTAGACCGGGGCATCGTGTCCTCCCTCCTCAAAAGAGGACACTATCTTTTCATTGGATTGCTCCACCTTGATGTGCGACAACTCCATATCGTCAAGCTCCGAAGCCGGTTTCACTACCACTTTATCAAGCTCTGATGACGTTTCCTTCACCTCTACGTCGTCAGTTCCCTCCGACGTTTCCTTCACCTCTGCGTCATCAGAGCCCTTCGACGCTTCCTTCACCTCTATGTCGTCAGTTCCCTCCGACGTTTCCTTCACCTCTGCGTCATCAGAGCCCTCCGAAGCCTCCTTCACCTCAGTGTTATCGAGTTGTTCGGAAGGCTGTTTCATATGAATTAAGCGGTCTACGACATCATCGTTCTGAAGAAGTTCAAGGATCGAGTAAAATGATTTCTCTGAAGGCATCTCAAAGAGTTTTCGTGCGGTGAGAGATCCCACCAAGCCGAACCCAGTGGTGGCCAGAGCCAATCCGAGCATTTTCATCGAGAACTCA
>JALTMC010000143.1:6607-8176 GCA_027005175.1 Myxococcales bacterium | reverse complement strand
TCAAAGATAAAAGCGGAGAGGAAGAGACTAAGAACAGTACCAAGCAAGCCCATTTGAGGCATCATTTCAATAAAAGTCGCCAACCTTTGTTTATCGGTTTGGGTAATCGCACGCCAATGTGAGATCATATCACGACGAGAGAGGACAGAGCTGGCCTGCCAGCCGGTCGCCTGCAAGTACTCTTGTGGATTTTCAAAAGGTTGACCGGGAATATTTTGGTAGCTATCACGTAAGATCTTTTCATGTTGTTGCAGTTGCTTGGCTTGGGCACGAGCAGCAAGCCACAACCATACGATCGCAAGCAGCCAAACTCCACTTAGCATCCATGCTACCATTTGACTCGACATCGTTTTTTTCTCCTTTCCCCATCAAAGGATCTAAAATTCGTTGGTGACACTAAAGGCGACTCCACTCGCTCGCAGAGCTTGTTTGACTTTCTTCTCCCAACGAGCCCGAGCATCGCCTCGAACACGGAGATGTAACTCTTGTTTTGCTTTGGCGGCTTTCTTTCCCTGCTCCACCAATTGTTGCAAAGAGATCGTCTTCTGTACCATACGACCTTCCACATCGACAGGATGAATGTACTTTAGCCGAAGCACATAGGAAAAACGATTCGCCCTTTGTGCAGGCTCGCCAGTCACTGTTTTGGCGATTCTTTTCGTCCGGATTTGCGTTTTTCGAGAACCTGTGGGTCGCTCCAACGAAACTCTATCCAGAGGAGATTTTCGCCGGGTCACACGCTCTCTAGGCTTTTGACGAGTCGGTGCTTTCGCTCGCTGTTCTGGCTTCTTGGCTTTACCATCTCCTTTTCCCTTCCCCTTTCCCAGACCAAAGAAGAGCCCCAAGCCCCCCCAAAGCAAAAGCATCACCACACCCCCACCAACTACTTTTGAATTCTGCTCAGCCATGAGTATCTATCTCCTCTTGTGATAGTTTGCTATTCCTCTGCGGTCATATATAACATAGAGATCGTTCGATGACGAAACAAAGGTTGAGCTTTTACAGGGGCTCTATAAAGGAAAAGAACAGATCATGAACAAACAGTCACATACCGGAAGAGTCGAGCAGATCAAAGAGCTAACCCCAACGATTCTCTCGATCAAATGCCAGATGGAAACCCCACTGACGTTCTCAGCAGGCCAATATGTCATGCTTGGTTTTCCTTCTCAGACGGAGGATACAACAAAGGACATGCCTCGCTGGCCTATGGCCTTAGCTTCCAAACCATCCGAGCCACTGTTGGAGTTTTGTATTCGACAACAACCAGATAGCCCCCTTCAAGCCTACCTGGAAAAGCTGAGGCTTGGCTCTCTGATCGACATACAGGGTCCTTTCAACAACTATACATACGACAACCCTAAGAATCAGCGAGTCGTATTTATAGCGACAGGAACGGCGATTGCACCATTTCGGTCGATCATTCAGTCCGAGAAATTTCAAGCCCAACAGCCTCCAGCAACGATAATACTTGGAGCCCAGACCGAAGCCGAAATTCCTTATTGGGAAGAGTGGCAACAATCATCCATTGAAGTCATTCCGGTGCTGTCCCAGGCGGGATCGGAGGCGACC
>JALTMC010000143.1:0-6597 GCA_027005175.1 Myxococcales bacterium | reverse complement strand
GGATCGGAATGGAAAGGTGTATGTGGATGGGTCACTGACTATCTACAAGAAGCCCCATCATCCTGGTTTGCCCCAGACACACAATACTACCTTTGTGGTCAGAGAGAGATGGTACTCAGGGCAAAGGAGTTGCTTCAGCAACAAGGTGTGCATGCAGCTTCCATTGAGCCTTCCTACTGACCGATTCATTGCGGTCATTCATTTGTCCTGTTGGATCGACGATCTGTAGATCGTAGCTTCCCTTGAGCCTCTCTACAAAGGCAAGAACTCCCGACAAGCTTCGCCTCACTACAAAGGAAAGAACTCCCTATCCTATCAAAGAGATACAGACAAAAAAACACTCCACCACCAGCCTCCTACAGGGACTGTCATCTTGATTTCTCCCGGCGGGTCCGCATATATAGCGAGGTGGTTTGGAGCGATGTAGAATGAGGCACGCTTCAAGAGCAAGAAACTGTGGTTTACAGAGATGTACCATATCAGGACCCAGACCGCACAGCGAGATCTCCGTATGCCGCCCCGAATCGATAAGGGCGTAAGGCCGGATCAACTCGCACGCGAGCCCGGCCAGAACCCAAACAGGAGCAAACCCATGTCTCAAGATCAGGCTATTCAGAAAGCGTTTTTAGCGTTGGAAAGTCGGGTTACAGGGGAAGTTCGAACAGATAAGCTCTCACGTATTCTCTACTCAACCGATGCATCCATTTATCAAGTAGAGCCGGATGGCGTAGTGATTCCGCGACACGAAGCTGATCTGGTTGAAGTCGTGAAGATAGCCCATAAGAACAAGGTTCCCATTATACCACGTGCAGGCGGGACCTCCCTGGCGGGGCAATGTGTGGGAAAAGGCATCGTCGTCGATGTATCCAAGTATATGAACAAGCTTATTGAAGTGAACGCCGAAGCGGAGTGGGCCTGGGTTGAGCCAGGTGTTATCCAGGATGAGTTGTCACGAATGGTTGCAGAGCATGGCCTGATGTACGGACCAGATACTTCAACCTCGAACCGGGCGATGATCGGTGGGATGATAGGCAACAACTCCTGTGGTGCCCACTCTATCTTCTATGGGAAAACTGTCGACCACACTCTGGAAATGGATGTCATTCTCAGTGATGGCTCTCAGGCTCGCTTCTCTGATTTAACATTGGAAGAGCTTGAAGTAAAGAAGAGTCTCGACAACCTAGAAGGTCACATCTATCGAGAAGTCACACGTGTGATCGACGAGTATCGTGATGAGATCGAAACTCGCTACCCTAAGATCATGCGTCGCAACACAGGTTATCTTCTCGACGAGCTGACAGACCCTAACAAACCCTTCAATTTGAGCCGCCTCATTTGTGGCTCTGAAGGAACTCTTGCGCTGATAAGCAAAGCTCGTGTCAAACTGGTACCACGACCCAAAATGAATGGCCTGATGGCGATCCAGTTCGAGAATTTAACGGACGCCCTCACCGCAACTGTTGAAGCCATAAAACACGGCCCCTGCGCGGTGGAGTTAATGGATGAGGTGATCCTTGAGTTAGCTCGGGACAATCCAGCCACACAAAATCTACAGTTCTTCATTGAAGGAGAGCCTCAATCTATCCTCGCCGTCGAATTCTATGGAGAAGATAAAGATGAGATAGAGGCCAAGCTCGACAGTCTAGAGAAAGCCTTGAAAGCCCAAGGCCTTGGCTACACATGGCCAAGAGTGTGGGGAAGTGACATAGGGAAGGTCTGGAAATTCCGCAAAGCTGGGCTTGGTGTACTCATGGCCATGCCAGGAGACAGCAAACCTGTCACTTTTATGGAAGATACTGCAGTTCCCCCCGAAAATCTGCCCGAATATATCGATGGTTTTCGCAAGATCATGGAAAAATACGGTACCCGCTGCACCTATTACGCTCATGCCTCCGTTGGTGAGCTGCATATGCGCCCCATACTCAACCTCAAAAACCCTATCGACCGTAAAAAGATGGTTGCGATGTCCCATGAGATCGTTGACCTTGTCATCTCCTTTGGTGGCTCCGTCTCTGGTGAACATGGTGACGGACGTGTCCGCTCTCCTTTTCATGAAAAGTTCTTTGGGAAGAAATTGTACCAAGGGCTACGCGAAATAAAGCAAGCCTTCGACCCCAACAACATCTTCAACCCCAACAAAATTATTGATGCGCTTCCCATGGATGAGGATCTCCGGCTTCCCCACAAACCTGTTGACATGTCTACTGTCCTATCTTTTGAAGATACCATGGGCTTTATGCGAGCCGCTGAGTTTTGTAATGGTGCTGGGGCCTGTCGCAAATCACCCCTGGCTATAGGCACAATGTGTCCCTCCTATCAAGGAACTCTGGAAGAACAACACAGTACACGTGGACGTGCCAACACCCTCCGTACTGTACTCGCCACAGAAGGTACGGTTCGTGGGTTTACAAACCAAGAACTCTATGACGCCATGGACCTTTGCCTAGAGTGCAAGGCATGCAAATCAGAGTGTCCCTCTGCCGTTGATATGGCCAAGCTAAAGTACGAATACTTGCAAAAACGCTGGGATATTCAGGGCACACCACTCAGCGCATATGCCTTTGGTTTGGTCGGTTTGGTCAATAAGATCAACCGCTTTTTTGCCCCCATCTTTAACTGGAGTATCAAGCTTAAAATCGTCAAGAAAGTGATGGAAACGTTAATTGGCTTTGACAGCCGCCGAGAAATTCCACCAATTATCACACCCACTACAATGGAGTGGTTCTGGAATCATATTCCCCACCCAAATGCCGGAAAGAACGGCAAGACGGTCTACTTTTTTGCTGATCCATTTATCAACTATGGGGAGCCCAAAGTCGGTGTCGCTGCCATCACAGTCCTAGAGGCAGCAGGCTACACAGTAAAGCTTTCCCCCGTGGAAGAAGATGGTCGTGCACGGATCTCTAAAGGTCTGTTGCATATGACCAAAAAGCTAGCAAAAAAGAATATCAAGCTCCTCCAGACTCTGCTCGATGAGGATACCTATCTTATCGGTGTTGAGCCTTCTACAGTCCTTACCTTTCGCGACGAATACATCGACTTCTTTCCCGAAGATCCTCTCGTGAAGCAAATCGCAGAGCGCTGCCTCTTGATTGATGAGTTTATTGTTCGAGAAGCAAAATCTGGACACTTTACAGCTCTCTTTGATCCATCACTGCCACCTCGCACCTATAAAGTGCACGGTCACTGTTTCCAAAAATCGCTAGTGGGCACACAACCAACTCTTGATATGCTACAACTTGTCCCCAACTTAACCGCAGAAGAAATCCCCTCCGGCTGTTGTGGAATGGCCGGCTCTTTCGGATACGACAAAAGTAAATACGAAGTCTCCATGAAAATAGGAGAACTTGTACTCTTTCCCGCTGTTCGCAAACGCGGTGATGCAGAAGTTACTGCCGTGGGAACATCCTGCCGACACCAGATCAAAGATGGTGTTGATGGATACTGCGCCAAACACCCCATTGAAATCCTTGCAGAATCTCTCCTACCCGTCGCGACCAAACAATTGAAAGCATAGCCTGCTCTTCCAGACTCTGACTTTCCTAACCTCGGCCAACAGCTTTGTTTTCAGAGGCAATGCTATTCTGATTTTCCCAACCTCGGCCAACAGCTTTGTTTTCAGAGGCAATGTTATGCTCTTGATAGCCAGCTTCCAGACTCTGACTTTCCTAACCTCGGCCAACAATCTCAGGGTTTGACATCCACTCCCCTCCTCTCCAATCCGCTTCGCTGTAGATACAACCAGTCCCACAATCGGGAAAGGGCTTTGCGCGACTTTCGGTCCAACGTTCGATACCATCATGTCGGATTACTCTCCCCCTTCAGCGAACCAAGCCTCCAGAACAGAGCTGACTCAGGTTGCTCTCCCCCTTCAGCGAACCAAGCCTCCAGAACAAATCTGACTCATCGAGATGTGTCCATCTTCTGTACACGAGCTGTATCGATCCTGGACACAGTTCATTTGTACCCCCTCTATCAAAGCTCTCAAACAGCATAGGCGCAGAGCACAGTACCCCCTTATATTTCAATCACATAAAACCACCCCCCGCCCTATTCTTTATCGCTGGCATGAGTGTTGCGATAGGTATGACACGTCGGAGGCACTGTCGTCCACTTTTATCATGCCGTGTGAGAATCCCCCACACACGACAGTTTCTTTGCTTTCTTACTGACATAACCCAGGTTGAATCATCCATATAACCAGCAGATGAAGGAGTTTGTGATGTTACGTAAAAGTTCAGGATTAACTCAAAAAAACGCCCACCTGATCCCCTTCAGCACAGACGACAGAAAAGAGAGCCAAGCCCCTTCATCATCATCAAAAAAGATAGAGTTGTTACTCCGAGGCAAAGATGACTTTCTTCCTGTACAACCCCAACTCCATCAGAGTTCACAAAACAAACCTCATGGAACCAACCTGCAAAGGAAGCTCCATCACGTAGATGAGAAACTCCTGCAACACGCCTTAAACCGCTTGCGACAAACACGCTCAATTCAACAGATATCACAGGCTTTGCAAAGCGAGAAGGCTGCACAACACTTTGCAGCCGAACCCGCAACACTCCAGTCTTTACAGATGGAAGGAGAATCTCTCCTAACAACATTGGAACAAAAGAAGCTTCCCTCTCATGTGCTCACACCACTCCAACAAAGCATTCGACAGCTTACTGGAAATATACATGCCACACAAACACTCCCTCTTTCCGACTTCAGTCAGTCATTGCATGGATTTTTACAGCAACTTTTAACGTTATCCAACCACCCCGAAATAAAAAAAGCACAAACACAACCTGTCCCAACTCAGAATACAAGAACCACAACAAAACCAGCTCAGAATACAAGAACCACCACAAAAGACATCCCCAAAGCATCCACCAAACTCAAGAAGAAAAAGAGTATCTGGGAAAAGATTGGAGACTTCCTGAAAAAGGCTCTCCAAGTGCTCATGAAAATCTTCGATCTCTTATCTCCTTTGCTTAATTTAATCCCTGGTGTTGGCTCAGCGATCTTTGCCGCATACCAAGGAGTGAAGTTCATTGTGGGCTTAGTCAAAGGAAACGTTGCTGAGGTGATTGGAGCGTTGGCATCCGTGGCTGGTGGAGTTGGAAGTGCAGTTAGTGGTGTCGCTGGAAGCGTACTCAAAATCGCATCGAAAGCAGTTCAAGTAGGTCACTCTCTCGCTCAAGCTATTGAAAGTAAAAACCCATTGGCTATCCTTGGAGCATTGGGTAGTGTGTCTGGAAGCCTCGGTCAGGTAGGCAAAAGTTTAGGAAGCTTGGGTAAAGGAGCTGCTCAAATTGGAAAAGGGCTAGCTCAGGCAGCACAGTTCACACAAAAAGGACTTCAAATCGCTACAGCAGGAGCAACGTTCATCGACGGAGCTGCGAAAGGTAACCCAGATCAAGCACTATCAGGACTCACCGGAATGATGGGGGCTACAGGCTCACTCGTAGGTGGTACAACCCAGCAGGTCCTTCAACACGCAAGCCAAGGAGTAACAGCCATTCAAAACATTGCACAAGGTAGGTATGGCGCAGCCCTTCAGGGTTTTGCCAACACATTGACACCGCTTTCGCAATTTCCAGAAGCCCGTGAAACACTCGGCTATGTTCAATCTGGTATGCGCTTGGTGGGAGATCTGACCTCAGGTAACTTTGATAGGGCCATCCAACGTATAACACACCAAGCCTCTCTTTTTCAGAAGCAGGAACCACATCTCAACCAAACGATACAAAGACTGAAGCCTACTTTGGGATTTATCAATAGCCTAACACTCCCACAAACAGCACAAAACCTGAGACAAATGACTCAAAACTGGCAGCAGGTAAATCAACAGCCCGACTTCCGCCAAGCTATGCGATGGTCCCAGCAATTGGGTCAATCCATGGAACAACTACCAACCCACCAACCCGAACGATTGTTATCACAGGTCCAGTTACTCTCAGCAGTGCAGCAGTACCAACAAGCCTACGAATCAGGCAGGCTGGAACAAGGTATTCATGCATATTGTGAACAGCTACAGCAACACCTCAAGCACCCCAGTATGAAACAAGTATCACAGTGGCTTAAAACAGGCCATCAGGCATTATATTCACTCACATCCGGACAGGCTCAGAGTGCAATACAAGAACTACAGCAAAGCAAGAGATTCCAGCAGAATTCCGATCTAACCATCATAAGAAACACCTTAAACGAAGGTCAGCAGTTCATTCAAAGCTTGCTATCCAAACGTCTGGGAAAATTGTTAGGTCAGCTACAAGAAAAAGCACCAAGTTTGTTAGAACAAGAAACCTATCTCAACTTTCTAAAACAGACATCCTCACTCAAAGAATGCCTTAAACCTATTCATAGCGGAGAGGCACACAAACAGCTACAACACATCAAAGAAACATTACAACAAATTACACCTTCAACACTATCCAACTTACTCATAACGGTTTGAGCCACGATCAGTGCGTATTCACAAAGCTCCAGAGGGCCGCAGAGAAGAGAGAGCCGCTGAGGGCCGCAGAGAAGAGAGAGCCGCTGAGGGCCGCAGAGAAGAGAGAGCCGCTGAGGGCCGCAGAGAAGAGAGAGCCGCAGAGGGGGGACTGAAAG
>JALTMC010000142.1 GCA_027005175.1 Myxococcales bacterium | reverse complement strand
GTCAATGGTAGTGTGTCAGTGGGTATACCCACTGACACACTAATCTTGTGCATCACAGACAAGCCACTATAGGAAGTGCTAGCACTTGACATCATTGCTAGCACGCGCTAGCATTATCGACAGATCTTTTTTATAAAGTAGGTACTTGGCCATGGCAAATTTGAGCATTCGAAGACTTGATGGAAAAACCTTAGAGCGACTTCGGGTAAGAGCTGCCCAGCATGGTGTCTCCATGGAAGAAGAAGCTCGCCAGATTCTCCGACGAACAGTTGCAGCTCCTGAGCGATTGGGAGAACTAGCACTGGAACTCTTTGGTCCGGATTTTGGTGTAGAACTGAAATTGCCGAAACATCCACCACACGAACCTATGGATTTTTCCAAATGATCGTTCTCGATACAAATATCGTCTCCAAAGTTATGGCGACAACTCCTTCGTTAAATGTGCTGAGTTGGATGAATGAGTAGGATACTGAAACACTCTACATCACGACGGTTACGATTGCTGAGATAGGCTATGGCATTCGAATTTTACCAAAAGGTAAGCGACGCTACCAACTGGAAGAAAAGTTCAAACAATTCATCGCAAGAGGTTTCGAACACCGTATTCTAGCCTTTGATGAAGAAGCAGCCAAAGTATACAGTGAAGTGATGGCTCATCGAAGAGAAATAGGCTGCCCTATGAGTGTTCCTGATGGCCAGATAGCAGCAATTGTTCGCTCTAAAGACTTTGCTATTGCAACAAGAAACATTCGCGATTTTGGGGATTGCAACTTGGAATTGTTGAACCCCTTTCTATACGAAACTGCACAAAAACAAAGCGAAAAATAAGGGTACTCGCTTACCAAACTCACGCCACACCAACCCCTACAAGAGCACTCAGAGGGTTCCGAACTATCCATGAGGGCACTCAGAACACCTTGCCCTTACGGGCAAACCAGAGTGTTGAGCCTACTTCAGTCAGGTTTTTCGTTCTCAGAGTGGGGAAGAGCCGAATCAAACGCTGCTAGATGCTATGATGTAGTAAGGGCTATACAAGATAACTGATGTGGATTTTGAGCTTGGAAGCATTTTGGTCGGATTGTCTCTTGAGATCAGGGTCTTCTTCGGCAGCGCGAGCCATCTGTTTTTATCGCACAAATTTCCCCAGCACAAAGTGCTCCGATTACTATTGTATCGCAAGTACCTGTGAATATGGAGTTTTGTCGAAGTTTGGAAGCAAGTGTTTTACGTGTGGTTCGCCCATTTTGAAATATACTTCTGAAATTTGAGTGTTATGATGGACCTCCCAGTGAATAGGCTGTATGCCAAGGGAGTCGATGCCCTCGTACCGGAGGGCAAGAAGCAAGAGGTCCAAACGATGATAGTTTCGGCAAATCAACCCACACCTACATTTCAGATTACCACAGAGAGTGATGGGGATTTACCTCTACAGGCTGTGGTTCTGGTATTATGATCCCGATGGCCATTCCCTCTTTTGGTGGAATGTTGGTTGAGCTACTGACTCTCTTTGTTGTTCCAGAGTTCTTTACTGCTGGAGAGAAGAGTTTGTGCTCAAACGGAGAATCAAAGAACAAGCCAAGCGCAAACGATGGTGGCAGTTTTGGAAACGAAAGAAAAAGAAACTATGAATTGTGTGATCAATGGGGAGTCATTGTCAGGCGACTGGTTGTCCACAGATTCGTTGTTGACTGTGTTGCGGCATGAGCTAGACTTGTGTTCTGTGAAAGAAGGCTGTGAGCAAGGAGATTGTGGTAGTTGCACTGTCTTGTTGAATGATGAGCCTGTGCTTGCCTGCCAAACGCAAATGGGTGATGTGGCCGAGCAGACCGTCACGACATGGGAAGGTCTCACTGTGGAGACCCGACATGAGCACGCGAAAGGGTTGGCCAAAGCCGGCCTGGCCTGTGGCTTTTGTGTTCCAGGTATGTTGTTGCGTTGGCATGCAGAGAGTTCGAAAGGTCAGCGGCTTTCTCGTGAGCAGATCGTATCGTTGCTGTCGAAGCATTACTGCCGCTGTACAGGCTATGCATCCTGGCTTCACGCTCTGCAACATATGTCCTTGTCTGGGACTCGACGTCATATGCCAACCATCTCCTTATGGGATGGGGCAGAACTTCAGCATATCCCAAGGCTCTTAGAAAATGTTGGAACACTGCATCTGTTGGGTCGCTTGTTGGCAGGTGAGCCCTATTTTGTGGGGGATCTTAAAGTTCCACAAATGCTCGAAGCAGCTTTGTCTTTTGTGCCACAGGCCTTTGGAGAGGTCGCCTCCATTCGCCTTAAGGATATCCTTCCCATGGAAGGAGTCGAGGCGGTCCTTACTGCCAAAGGGATTCTCTGCAAAGCCGCATTGCCCGGAACTCAAACCATTCCCGAAACGTTGGAATTTGACCTTGAAGAAACAGGTGAACAATTTCTACTGCACACGTTGGACTCCATTCAGTCGCCCGTTACAAGGAGTGAAAGCTTGGAGAGGAGCACTTCGGGCGACGAGTCGTTTCATCTTTTTGATGACGAGTCCTTGCTGCAAATGCAGGGTGGTGTGTCTCCCACATTGGAGTCCTTTGTTGGCCTCGTGTCGTTCCAAGATTGGGCGGAACTTGAACAGGATTCATCAGACTTAGGAGGTGCGTCTGAGGTTGCAGAGGTTGCAGAGGTTGCAGGGGGTGCGGGTGTTTCGGGTTCGTTCGGTGTGTCGAATGGGTTCTTGAGTGAGGATTCTTCCGGTGGTCATTCGGGGGAGAGGTTGCCTGTTCATATACCAGGTTCTCCCTTGTTGGCTGATATCGGGGATTCGATTCATTCGTGCGGTGATGTTGTGGCGGTTGTGGTTGCTTCAACACGAGAGCAAGCGAGGTTGGCGAGTCAGGCGATGGAGGTTGTGGTCGAAGAGAAAGAAGAGCCTACACTCGACGCAGAATATGCATCGCAACGCGGTTGGGAAGATGAGGCGATCTCTTTGGCATGGGAGAGTGGTGATGTCACGGAGGTCTTTCGCGAGGCCCATATGGTTGTTTCGGGTACCTGGAATACATCTTCTGTGGATGCTGGCTGTTTGGAGCCGCCTTCCTGTCTGGTCACTCCGATGCGAGACCATCGTCTGAAGGTCTATGCCGGGGGGCCATCTGCCGCAAAGATTCAGGCCGTTGTCGCCAAGGCCGTGAACAAGGAACTCGACGACGTCGATGTCTCTCTTCTCCCTGCGGGTGGTAGCTTTGATACCCGATTATCCCCGCCTATCGAGGCGTATGCTGCGAAGATCGCGGTGGCTTTGGGGCGTCCTGTCAAGCTTACACTGTCCCGTGATGATATGAGCCGTTTGTTGCCCAAACGTCACGCTTGTCGGATTCATATGTCTTTGGCTTGTGATGAACAAGGACGTATTTGTGCGCTGCGTATGGACTTTCTTGCCGACACCGGCGGGCTAGCCCAAGACGCTGCGTTGGTTCTTCGACAAGCTTTGGCGCATGCGTTTGGTCCTTATCGTATCCCTGCTTATTCTCTTAAAGGGAAGATGTTGTGTTCCAACTTGCCCAATGCTGGTGCCGTTTCTGGAGATGGAGTCGCACAAGTCTGTTTTGCGCTAGAGAGTCTCATGGATATGATGTCGCATCGTATGGGGATCGACGGTTGGGTGCTGCGCTATTCCAATATCCTGGAGCCCGGTGATATCCTTCCCAATGGACATACCCTGGGAAGAGGGTGTCGAGCCAAGCAAACTCTTGAGGCGGTGCGTGACCTCTTTTACAAACACGAAGAGACTGTTGGAATTGCTTGCAGTTGGTTGGGTTGCGATGAGTTTCTTCAAGCTGAGTCCGAAGTTCGTGTCTCTCTGCGAATGGATGCGGAGGAGAGGTGTCATATCATGCTGCCTCGTGGTGACTGCGGACAAAATCTATATGTTCGGGTGCTGCAAATGGTCGAGCAAGAATGTGGCTTTGCGCCGGAACAGATCGTTTTGAACGTCGGAGTTTCTCGGACGGAAAAGGCTCTCGCGTCCCCAAATGCTCCTGTGGCCTTCTCCTCTTGGGGGGTTTTGGAAGCCGTTCGACGTGCTATGCGAAAGCTCACAGAGGCCCAACGTGCGAACGTGTCACTCGCTCATCAAGAGTTTGTGGGGCTTTGGAAACGGCACGAATCGATCAAAACACCTATGGTTCGGGATGATGGGCAGGATGCATCTTCCTTGTCGATGTCATCTTTGGGCGCAGAAGCCTCTCAGATGCCACTGTATCGAGGCTATAGTTTTGCCACCCAATTGGTTGTATTGCACCAGGAACACGGGACATTGAGACGGATTATCACGGCTTGTGACCTGGGGCACCCCAAGCAACCCGAAATTTTCTCACAACAGATAGAGGGTGCGGTTCACCGGGGATTGGGGTATGCACTGCAAGAAGAGTTTGTGACAGAAGAGGGAATGCCAAAGAGCTGTACTTTGAGAGATATGGGAAGTGTATTGCCAGCACACACGCCACATTTGCAAACCATCTTGGTCACGGATCCATCGGAGAATCAGCGTTCTCTTTCTTCCGAAGAAAGAGATTGGGCTGATGACCAAAAGCACGTTATTAACTCTCAAGAGAATCGGTACCCTCCTTCTTCAGAAAAAGGAGACGGTGGTGTTGCGATGTTTGGAGTTGCTCCGGCCACTGCATCCGCAAGTTATCGATATTATGGTAAACGTCACTACAGTCTTCCGATGAAACGATCGGAGTTGGCAGCTTCACTTCAGTCGTTGGAGAAAGAGGGGGATCTTTCGACCTAGGATAGGTTTGAGGTTGCTGTTTGCTTGAGAATGAGTTCTCATGGTTGCAAAAGAATACGAGACTTTGTCCGTTTTTAGTCATGGAGTTGATGTCTTAAGTCTCTTGGTTTGGAAGCTATCTTTGATGACGAGCAATACGTACAGTTTGTTTGGAAAGTATCGTTTGGTGCGACGACTTGCCATGGGTGGGATGGCTGAGATCTTTCAAGCTCAGCTTGTTGGAGCAGCCGGGTTTGTTCGGGATGTTGTGATCAAGCGTATGCATCCGGATATGTCGGACGATGATGAATTTGTTCAGATGTTTATTGACGAAGCTCGCCTCGCAGCCAAGTTACATCATCCCAATATTGTGCAAGTTTTAGACTTTGATTGTATCGATGATACCTACTATATCGCCATGGAGTTGGTGGATGGTTTGAACTTGAAGCAGCTTCGACTTCAAGCACAGGAAGCTGGAGAGATGCTGCCTGTTGGGCTGGCCGTATGGATTGTTGTGAATGCTTTGAAGGGTCTGGCTTATGCACATAAACTGGAACACAAAGGAGACACGCTTCATATTGTCCATCGGGATATCTCGCCTCAGAATATTCTAGTCTCTCAGCAAGGACAGGTTAAGATTGCAGACTTTGGGATTGCTCGTGTGATGCAATATGCGAGCATGACCGCCAAAGGTGTTTTGAAGGGAAAACTGTCTTATATGGCGCCAGAGCAAACACACTCAAGTCAAGTTGATCTTCGTGCCGATCTCTTTTCGATGGGAGTTGTGTTGTGGGAGTTGTTGTGTGGGGAGCGTTTATTCAAAGCAAATCATTATGTTCAATTGATGGAGAAGGTTCGAACCCATCCGATTCCTCCCCCTGATACACGAAATCCAAATGTAGAGAAGGAGCTGTCGGAGCTTGTGATGTGGGCACTCGAACGAGATCCAGAGGATCGGATTCCCGACGCCTCTACCCTGGGGAGAGAGCTGCAAAAATGGGCAATGCATCCTCATCTGATGGAGGATCTTGGTCGGTTTGTACGCAAATTCTCTCAAGAACAAGAGAGCTGTCGCACACAAACTCTTGGGCCTCAGGATCGGGTCGATTCAGCCCATTCTGCGAGAGCACCACAAGGAACTGTAGCCCTTGATGGTTGGTCTCCTTCGAGCCCTGGGAAGGAGAAGAAAGCGGGTGTCCCTGTAGGGGCTGAGTCGCTCCCTGTGCTCCCGTCTCCTCCGAATCCTGGAAAGGAGCAGGAAGTGGGTGATGCAACACGTCATCTCACACCTCCAAGTCCTGTGGTGCAAGATACTGTCGAACATAAAACTACACCTGCTTTAAAAGGATTGCAAAGCTGGGACTCGTTCCCAACCATCGGCTCTGTTGAACTCTCTTCAACAGCCGGAGATAGAGAGATGTCCACAAATTCACAGTGTCTAGGTCACCCTCTTTCTGTTGAACTCTCTTCAACAGCCGAGGATAGAGAGGTGGGTGTGAATGACTGGATGGTTAAAACAGATCAGATTGAGCCTTCTGCGTTGATTCGAGATTGGCATGCTTCTCAGTGTCATCCCATGGAGCCATTGGGTGAGAGTGAACCTGTTGATGCCACGGTACAAATTAATCCAGCACACATCCTTGCTACTGCTGAAGGCCAGAGGCTGTATCAGTCTCTTGATGCTGCCAAAAGAGAGAAGTCATATCAGTCTCTTGATGCTGCTGTGGAAGGTCAGAGGTCGTATCAGCCTTTTGATGATTCGAAGCCTGTGAATCTGGAGGTGGAAGCTCTTACACCTGCTGAACACCTGACTGAGTCTCAGGTTTTCGATGAGCCTGATGCTCTCTCAACAATTCAGATCGATCCATCTCTCTATCTACAAGAAATGTCTCGTTCTCTTCCTCCCCGAAGCACAACCGATGAGAAGAAATCCAGTGCAGCCACTTTGCAGTCAGACAAGGCAAAATCCAGTGCAGCCACTTTGCAGAATGAGAAGGGATCTGTGAAAGATAAATCATAAACTACGCAAAGGGAGTTTCTTACACGTACATTTGGCAAGAGGCGGATGAGTCTGTAAAAGAAAATCATAAACTACGCAAAGGGAGTTTCTTACACATACGCTTTGAAAGAGGTGAATGAGTCTGTGAAAGGTGAAGAAGAGAGTGGGGAGACAGGAGCCAAAGTGGTTTGGGCCGCTGACGTACGCGGATGAGTCTGTGAAAGGTGAAGAAGAGGGTGGGGTTTTGTTCGCTTGAATGGTTGGGATCAGGAGCGGCGGCGACGGCGACGTTGTTTGCGAGCTACTTCGGCGTTGACAGTGAAGCCACCGACTTGTCGTTCCTGGAACGCTGCGAGGATCTTCTCAGAGGTTGCAAGGTCTGTTTGGAGAAAGGCATGGTGCCGCTCCATTTGTACTGCACCCAATTGCTTGGAGCCCACATTGGCTTCCTCTGCGATCATCTGACGGAATGAGTCAGACTGGTAGCCTTCTGCTGTGCCTACGCTGATGTAAATAC
>JALTMC010000141.1 GCA_027005175.1 Myxococcales bacterium | reverse complement strand
CTGAAGCGCCGGCCGCTGAAGTACCGGCCGCTGAAGTACCGGCCGCTGAAGTACCGGCCGCTGAAACATGGATGGCTCAGCCTATAGAGACGACAAGATCTACCGAGCCTATTGAGTCTGTACAGCCAGGGATCGTTGCCGCAGTTCAAGAGACGGAAAAGGCTGCATCTGTAGGGGTGGTTGCACCTAAGCTTGCTACGCCTGTCATGCAAGAAGTTACCCCTGTTGTGCAAGTAGCTGCTGAACTTCCTGTGTCGGTTGTAGAAGAAGCGGCGATAACACAGTTCCATTCACAACCTGTGATCGCAACAATCCAATCTGAGACCGCTGCAGTCCAGCCAGTCCAGCCAGTCCAGCCAGTCCAGCCAGTCCAGCCAATGGTGGCTGCTCCACTGTCTTCCGAGTCATCGGCAGAAGTGTTTGTTGAAATCCCACCAGTCCAAAACGTGGTGCCGAGCAATGGTGTTATTCAGAAAGCTCCTCAGTTGGTTGTGGCACAACAACCCGTTGTGGAGGCAGCACCTCATCTCCATTCCGTTGTACAAGAGCAGCAAGTGGCTTTTCAACCAAAGGTACAAGTGTCCACAAACCGTTCGATGAACCAGCCGGTTGTGACATCCTTTGAAGAAGCAACACAGATGCCAGTGAATGCCAGCCCACAGATGCCTGCACCACAAACATCTGTGCCGATGAATGGGACAAATATTCCTGTGAATGGGACACAGCAAATCCCTACCAATGGAGTGAATGCTCCTGTGAATGGAGTGAGTGTTCCTGTGAATGGAACCCACGTCATGAATGGCAACTATGCTCAAACACAGCCTCCTATCTATGGGAACAATGGGATGAGTGTTCCCATGAATGGGGTTCCTACAGGATTTCCGATAGGGCAGGGTGGACAGCCCATGATGGCCCAACAGGCAGCGACGGCATACCAGAGTCAACCCAACACTCCGCCAGTTTCGATGCAGTCAGCACCTGAGATGAATCAAGCAGGTGCGCTGGCGCATCAGATGCAGCAGTTTGCAGTCAACCAGCAGCAAAAGTGGCAAGATGCACAAGAACGAAAGCAAGTGCTGGCCCGGAAACGTCAGTTTGGCTTTCTTGCTCCCTCTGCGCTGCTCAACTTAATGGAGTCTGTTGCGGTCTTATGGCGACAGGAGACAGAAGAGCGTATGACCTCCAAGGAGATGTTCATCGAAGGTGGTCTGATGATGGTAGAAACCCGCCTGCAGGCACTTCGAAGTTACGGTATTCCAGAAGAGCAGCTCCAGGCTCTTGAACGCAAGATGCAACAACTCAAAAGTGTCCTATAGAGATGCTTTTCCGTCAACGACCTCTGACTCAAGTTAGAGATCTCCGGCTGGCGAGGATTCCATGCAGCATGAACATAAGATCCTCCGAGACGCTCTACAATCCGTATTGGATCAACTCCCGCCTGAAGCAGTAGCATCATTTCCTCCGCTGAAGGAGCTACTTCCACCCCTCCATCGATACTGGCAGCTTTTGCAAAAATGGAACGCCAAGATCCGACTCACAGGTGCCAGCAACATCGAAGAGTATGCTCACCGTCATATCGCTGACTCGATGATCGGATGGTGGGCTCTCTATAATCAACCACCTCATCAATCCTATCTTGACATCGGAGCAGGTGCAGGATTTCCGTCCATCCCATTGGCCTTATTGCGTTCTGATCTCACATGGACATTGGTGGAATCTCATAGTCGCCGGGCGGCCTTTCTACAACAAGTCCAACGCGAACTCAAACTCAGCTGGGTCCAGACCAAAGCATCCCGGATCACCGGACAACCCGATCGCGAAAAACTCCATGCTCCCTACAATGGGATCGTGTTTCGCGCTGTTGCTCCAGAACAAATCCTACCCATTGCACATCATTACCTCTCTCCCGAAGCCCAAGTTATCTACTGGGGCACTTCAAACTTTGCCCCCACCCACGAGGATCATCTCAACCTGATCGACACATTTCAGTACAAACTTCCAGGAGGAGAAGAGTTTTCTCTCCTCAAATTCCAGGTACTTACTCCGTAATTGGATGCAAGCCTTGATGCAAGCTTCTGGGAGAAGAGTTTTCTCTCCTCAAATTCCAGGTACTTACTCCGTAATTGGATGCAAGCTTCTGGGAGGATTTGTTATTTCCTTCTGTGATCCTGAGCACTCACTCTTTGATCGGACATAGAGGTTGGCCGCGAAAGCCTTTTCCTGTGAAGTTATAGCTTTCGATTTTTTCTGAGAATTTTCGGATTCGGCCCTGGAAGAAGAGGAAAGTATACTGTCGGTATTGAAGTTGTTTTGGCTTGTCCGATCGAATCTGATAGGCGTAACGCCAGGTAACATAACCTTTGCGTTTGTCTGGGACTTGTTGATGAGGACGTCCAAGATCACGAAGAACATTTCTACATGTGGAGCCCTCGGTAAAACGAAAAGATGTGACAGCTCCCATATGCACCATATAAGTTGTAGTACAAGCACTGATGATAACGAAGCAAGCCAGGCTGAGCAAAATAGGGAAAGTTCTCATCAGAAAAAAACCTCTTATGTTGTGAGCGTGGAAACCCCTTCCAGAATCTACTGCGTTGAGGCTGGTTAACTTCGGGATCTTGAAACCCCTTCCAGAATCTACTGCATTGAGTGCTGGTCAACTTCGGGATCTTGAAATCCCTTCCAGAGCGTGGGTCCGGCAGAATCTACAGGACAAAGTCCGGATGGGATGGGGTCGTTGACCAGAACAGTACTCCTGCTACATATCCTGGATTTCTGTTTGAACCAACGGTGCTATGCTACCATCATTCGCAAAGATCTGCAGTAAATCTTCCTCTTTTCGACGCATCTCCGCTGCTTCTTCCTGAGTTTGATGGTCATAGCCACAAAGGTGAAGAAGGCCGTGAGTCCATAGTCTTGTGGCTTCATCCAGCGGTGTATGATTCCACTCTTTGGCTTGCCGTACACAAGTTTCAACAGAGATAACAATATCCCCCAACATACGAGGAAACATCTCCATGGGCTCCCTATAACCTTCCTCAACATCACCAGACCATTGAATCGGAGGAGCAAACATCACAGCTCCGACAGAGGAAGCATCCAAACCCAAAGTATCCGAACCTGAAGCATCCGAACCTGAAGCATCCGAACCTGAAGCATCCGAACCCAAAGTATCCGAACCTGAAGCATCTGAACTCAAAGTATTCGAACCTGAAGCATCTGAACTCAAAGTATCCGAACCTGAAGCAGGGGTTGGTTTGGAGAAGGGTGGGGCGGGAGCATAGTTTTCTTGTGGAAAAGAGAGGACATCTGTGGGTTTATCAATGCCACGCCATTGTAGGTTGAGTGACTGGATCTCCTTGTCATCACACAAGACAAGGCTGACCTCGGCATCTAACTCTAAGGCTGCCATAATCTTCCTGGCACGTTTTTCCAGTTCACTTGCAAGATCAGGAAGAATCTCTTGTTGATCCAGTATCCCAAGCAACGTCTTATCCTCTTTGTTCTTTTTGGTCTTCGCGCTCTCTTTGTTTTTCACGCTCTCTTTTGAGATCGGCGCTGGCATAAGCACGAACGATCCGTTGAACCAGAGGGTGTCGAACAACATCATTGTCATCAAAATAGCAGAAGTCAATTCCTTCAATACCTTTGAGGATCTCTTCACTTGCCTGTAGACCTGATCGAATATTCCGAGGGAGATCATTCTGTGTGATATCGCCTGTGACCACAGCTTTTGAGTCATAGCCTAAGCGAGTCAGAAACATCTTCATCTGCTCATGGGTTGTATTTTGTGCTTCGTCCAGAATCACAAATGCACTATTCAATGTGCGACCACGCATAAAAGCCAGGGGAGCGACCTCTATAAAGCCTTTGGCCAAGAGAGCTTCCGCTCGATCCATATCGATCATATCATGCAGTGCATCGTTCAAAGGTCTGAGATAGGGGCTGATCTTCTCCTGCAAACTGCCGGGAAGAAAACCAAGCCTCTCCCCCGCTTCCAAAGCCGGACGAGTGAGGATAATACGTTCGACAACCTTGCGATTAAGAGCATCCACAGCCATCGCCATCGCAAGGTATGTTTTCCCCGTACCTGCGGGCCCCACTCCAAACACTAAATCATGTTGTCGAATGGCATCCACATAGAGTTTTTGGTGCAGTCCCTTTGGAGAGATCCGGCGATTGCGATGGGTATAGAGTACGGTGTCCGTTAAGATATCATCGATCTTAACATTCCCCTCTTCCATCGCATTGCGAACCCCACGACGGAGATCATCTGATGACATCGGAAATCCTTGCTTAACTGTACTATAAAGCTGTTCAAGTAAGCTCTGAGCGATCTCCAATCGATCTGAAGAGCCCTTGAGATTTAACTCATTTCCTCGTGCCTGCAAAGAGATCGCGAGTTCCTGTTCCAAGATCTTCAAATTGGATTCTCGAACACCAAAAAGCTCCTGACAAGCACCGTTATCCTCAAACACTAACTTCATTGTTCTCTCCTGCAAACCTCTACCAACGGCTCTCGATCATGCCAGCAACTTGTTAAAAACCCAACAAGGACGAACTTGCGATCTGTGACTCACTCCCAACTTGTGTCCTGGTCTCGCGTCCCTTTCTACGTTTCAAATAGGATTCAGTTTGCTGAAGAGGCAAAAACTCTATAAATGATTGGGTTAGCACCTTCAAGGTAGAGGCCGCAAGAGTTGATAGCGATGAGATGTAAAGCGTCGGTAAAAAAAGAGCTTTCCGGTGGAAGACAACAACAGTTCCGAAGCGATCCAACCTTGTTTGCTCAATACTTTAAGTGTTTTTGGATAATAGCCATGATGCAATCGATACAACTCTAGTGTGGATTGAAGCCGTTTGTGACGCCACTCTTCGACCGTCTGTTCCCAACCTGGCGGAGCCACATAATAGCGTTGGTATGGACGAAGCAAATGAAGGGGAGAGTAGGGTGCAAATGCCAGAAGATAGGTACTTGCACCCACCAACATCGCCATCACAAACAACCACACTGCAAATTCGACAACCGTCCCACCAAACAACAGACGCGCCAGATCAAAACGTTGTTGTTGAGGTGTGCGAACGATGATCAGTTGATGTTCTTGCAATTGATGAAGCACAAATCCCGTAGCAAACTGACCCAACCCACCGAGGATAGACAACTCACGAAAGCGAAACATCCCAGTTGTGAGAAGAGAGAATATCTTTTTTTCTGATGGCCCTAGCTGTATGTCATGAGGGATACTTGGACCAATCGCCTCCACCTCCAGATAAGGGGAGTGAAATCGTTTCCGTGCTTTGGGCCAAAGTTCTCGCACAGGAATCGCCTCTTGAACCAAAGCATTCATATCGATGGGCTCAAAGTGATTGCTCGGTGGTGTAATCGGCTGCGCTTCAAAAGTATAGTGACCGGACTTCCAAAAGAATGTTGCATACAAACGCTCAATCGCTTGCACTCGCAACACCAACAACACCTTGTTGGGATCACAGTGAAACAGTTTACCCAAGATCGCGCCCAGTGGTGCAAGGCTTCGACGTTGTTGCCCCAACGCCTGCTCCAACTGATTGGGAGTGACTTGACCAATCTCCACCATCATCTGTCCAAAGTTGCCCTGTTTTGGTATGGGGTTTGGTGTGACCTGTACGATCTTTCCATTGCTCCAATGAACTTGTATTCCCTCTCGCCCCTTAAACATGGACATCACACCGGAACTTCGCTCCCTCGCCATCGAGGCAAGCAACTCCAAAGCCGGTCGTTCTTTAAGAGATCCTTTGAGTTCCACGAATTACTCCGATCTTTTCGTTTTAATCATCATTGAGTGTTTCTCTAAGAGAGAGGACATACAACAAAACAGTGACCGATGTGAGAGCGATGTTGAGCCACAGATATTGAGAATCTCCAACAGACATAGGATGTGAGATTAAGGGCTGAGTAAAGATCCAAACATAAAGAGTGGCCGTCAGACACAAGAGGTAGAGAAAGCCTTTGAAGGCTTTTTGACGCAAGATCTGACCGGCTCCCATCACAAGAAACGACAGTATCGCTTGGGAGTAATATCGTTTGCGTTGAAAACGTTGGATCTCAAATTCTTTTTGGACTCGACGGGCTGGAGAGCCTTCTTTTTTCTCAAAGAGATGAGAACATTGCCCACAAATGGCACTGTGACTTTCTTCACGATCGTAGATCGTACCGCATTGGACACAGGAGCGGCCTTGAAAATAGCGACGTCCTACAGGTACCAAAAACCAAAGCAAGAGAGCAAAGAGAGCCCCCGTCCACGGCGCATAATCCAGTGGAATCCAAGTAGAGATCCGACCCCAAATTCGGGCTTGTAGAGCTGTTCGATCTTTTTGTTCCAACAGACGCTGCCAGTACCGATGAGAGGGGAGGGCAATGTCCATAATATAACGATTGATATGAGGCTGAACCTGTTTTTCAAAGGCTTCTACCCTTTTACCTCCTTTTTGAAGAGCAGCATCGCGAGCATCTGCTTTTTGCTGCATAAGCTCCTGTTGCGTCGCTGTACTGTGCTTGAGTAGCTGACTAAAATTAAACAAACCCTCTGGCAAAGCCTTGCGTTTTAGGGCTTTTTGGTAAAGGAAAAAAGCTTTCTCTGGTTCTCGAACCAGAAACGCAAGATTGGCAAGATTCACCTGCAAACTCGGATCGGACTTCACGCGGATCGCACGTTGATACATCCGACGTGCTTCCAGAGCTCGACCAAGTCGTTTGTAATACAAACCCAATGACCAAAGAACATCCAGCGATTTGGGATGACTTCGAAGATAACGTTCCAAACGACGAGCTGTAGCGATCCTTGTTGTGGAGTGATTGAGCATATACAGATCTTGGACAGGGGAATTGATCACACTCACCAATCGACCCATAAACAAGAGGACAAAGGGCAAAGCACTGACAAGCAACAATCCTGTCGTTGTCAGAATTCGTTCTCTTGTAGACTGGTAAAACCAAGCAAACAACGTCCAGCACAGCAAGGTCTCCAACACACCTGCTCCCATTAACGGGGGCAAGAGAAGCAGCAACATACTGAGGAGAGACATTTGAAAGGGTGTGACACCCCTTGGAAACAAACCATGAAAGTCGAAAAGCAGAGGTCGCAAACAGCGCAACAAGAGAAAGAACCACAACAAAGCAAAGGAGAGCCCCAATGTCCAGCCTAAAAACCGGGAGACCCCAACCAACACAACTGTGGCTTCGATAGGAGAGCGGATCTGGGCCATGAGCCCCTTCCAAAAAACTGGAAACGCTGTGTGGATTTGCCCTGGATGATGACGAACGATCATCCAGGACAACCGAAAATAAGGACGAGAGAGAGAAGGAGCTACCTTTTGAGCCCAGCGATACAGAGAATTGGCACGATCCGTTTTGCCTTTTTCATAGAGTTTGTCACCTTCTTGAACCAAGGCACTGGCAAACAAAAAGAGGTTGGAAACCCCGAGTTCATGCTGGAGTTGCTGGATCTCTTTGCATGACTGTAGTGCGACACTGTGCTTCCCACGTCGCCACAATCGAAACCACTCTTGCACTCGACGCTTGATTTGACCCGCTTCTGGAGATGGTTTTCTCAAGATAGGCAAACGAATCCCCAAAGCTGTCACACCCGCCACGCTCGATTTGGATTGCGCCTGAATACTTCCCGGCCAACCCATCCAAATACCGATACATATAGAGATCCAGAACTTTCGCACCACCACTCCATCTTTCCCGTGTTCAGGCTATATCTTCACTGCTTGTTGCGGGTCTTCCCCAAAACGTACCCGACAGTTCACAGTCTTTCCCGTGTTCAGGCTATATCTTCACAACTTGCTGGAGTGCCTCTAATTCTTCTCATGATCTTCCGATGGATTCGAGTCACTACAACCAGTCCAAGCTCATGACAGTTTTTATCACCTTACAAGCCGTTTATCAACAATACCAGACTTATCCCGAAGTTTGTGAGCAAAAAAACTTCTTAGCTTTTCGCTTTGCGATCCCAATACAAGCCGTTTATCAACAATACCAGACTTATCCCGAAGTTTGTGAGCAAAACTTCTTAGATTTTCGCTTTGCGATCTCAAGATCTCCTCTATGATTCGAGGAGTTCTGTGGAAAACCCTGTGGAAAACTTTTCCTCTGTGGTAACCTTCTGGCATAAACTCTAACGATCCTTAATCATTCAAATTTTTAATCATTGAAGCCACTGAGATCGTGCAAAAAGCAAGCCCAGCCCTGTGGAAAACCCTGTGGAAAACTAGACGATTCTGTGGATAATTCCGGCAAGATCGCACGAATTGAGGAAAACCTTGTGGATCAATCAGAGAAGGTGTGGATAAATCAAAAGGGAATGCACACCATAGAGATCCAACGGAAGATATGACAGAAGATATGACACAAACTTTGAAGAGAGAAAGGAGAGAGATGATGCAACAATTAGTGGAAGCTCAACACCTGGAGATCCAATCGAAAGTACGGTGGTTTCCGTCGTTAAACATACGTTATCAAATGGTAGGAGAGCAGGGAGAAAGGATCGGGGAGATCATCCTACATCCAGCCTGGACCACCCCTCTTTTATGGCTGCTTGGCTTACTCACAGAGCTCGGTTTGTTCGCAGGTGGTTTTTACTATGTGCTCCAAGGGCAAGGTGGACAAAAGTGGGTGGGTGCAACCCTGCTTGGACTCGGTGCGATCTTCACGCTCCTGGTAAAACTTCACAGCTTCCTTGCCTCTCGAGCCCCCTCCACTGTGGAAGTCCTCGACGCCAACAATGAGACCGTCCTGACAGCAACCAAAGGCTGGGCTCTCTGGAAACCAACATTTACAACAACCAAAGCAGATGGAACAACCCGACTGGGACAAGCAAGACAGTCTTTCCTATGGGGAGATTGTCGCTACACTCTTTGGGACGATCAAGGGAAGGTTTGGGGCTCTATTCGACGACGACCTTTTGGCTTCCAATACCGAGTCTTCAAAGACTCCAACCAGATCGCTCAGTTCAGACAACAATTTTTTGATGCTCGCAAACTCGTGACGGGAATTCGCAGTTATATCCTCACATTTCAGGACGAATCCTTGACCGCCGATGAACGCTCCTTCGTCCTCGGCACCATGGCCTTCGTTGATGTTCTTGTTCGACAGAAAAAACTTCGAGAAGACGAAAAGAACAAGCCCCCTCCCAAAAAAGCAAAGCCCAAAACCTCTTCCTAGCTCCCTCACAAACAGTCAAACGAAGTACACCACTCTTCCCACACCGTCTTTGTCATCCGCCTAAGTCAAACCGGCCTCGAATATCCCAATATCCCACAAGCACATCACAGAAGCAGAACTTGGTCCAGAGAATGGCGGTCATTACCGACTTCGAACATCCCACACTCCACGAACACTCACACCATGTGCTCACAAGCAATACACTTCATGTGCTCACAAGCAATGCACTTCATGTGCTCACAAGCAATGCACTTCATGTGCTCACAAGCAATGCACTTCATGTGCTCACAAGCAATGCACTCCACAGACATATCGCCCCCGTTGCACAAATAGGCCTAGTTTCTTCTTGAAGCTCTTTTGAGCCCTTTTAAGGCGTACTCTCGAAGTAGGACCTTCTGTCAGAGAGATCGTGCCTTAGAAACGATAAGAGGACCAAAAACGTCAATTATTTGGATCGGATAGATCGAACTCTTTGTCCAAACGTCCGGGCTGAGAAACAAAAGGATTGGATAGAAGGTTTCGATGGGAGGAATGGCTCTCAAAAGATCCTTTGAGAGGAAAAACCATATAAGATCCAATATGTTTTAAGAATGCTATCGGAGAAAAGACTTCCGATACTCGAAAGTTTTCCACAGATCCCTGAAGTTATCCACAGAGTTTTCCACAGCTTTTTTTAGTTTTCCACAGGTAGATATCGATGATTTCGACCAAATCTATAAAGATCTCAAGAAGATCCATTTTATTTGTAAAATAGGGAGTTTCCACAGGCGTGTAGAGTTATCCACAGAGTTTTCCACAGTTCAAGAATCTAGGGCCTAGTTTTCCACAAATAGAAAAGTTTTCCACAGGGTTTTCCACAAATAGAAAAGTTTTCCACAGGGTTTTCCACAGGAGAGAGTATCTTTCAGGTATCTGATAACGATCGGGTTTCGAAAGAAAATAAAAAAGAGAGCAAAGTTTTCCACAGCACTTATCCACATGTTGTGGAAAGAGCACATCACATATACAACATATAGACAGATCTACCCCATCTCTTCCTGTTTGACGAAAAACAACGCAAACCATCAAAAAGCCTGACTCGGTGAGATCACTGGTTTTGAAAACTTCGGCTTCAGCGATCACCAACAAAGAAGTGGACCTCAACGCAGTAGAAACATCAGCCGAGTAACGATGCGTTCGCCTTCAGCGATCACCAACAAAGAAGTGGACCTCTCAACCGATCCACTTGGATGTGCCACCACAAGATACAGCTCACCAATGCCTCACTCAAAAAATCAACCGATTTTGCTCACTCCAGTCTTTTGAGAGAAATGCTCGCTGAACGATGGACGAGGCTCTCTCTCACAATATTTGCTTCGGTTTTGAGAGGTTCGCTGGGCTCCCTTTGGCCTTAAGAGAGAGGTTCGCTGGGCTCCCTTTGGCCTTAAGAGAGAGGTTCGCTGGGCTCCCTTTGGCCTTAAGAGAGAGGTTTTCTTCGGTCATTTAGGGAGATACACGCTCCCGTTGTTTGATAGAGAGAAACCAGACCAAAAGGGGGCTTTGTTTGCAGTTTTTTAGACTTCCTTCAGCAAGAAGAAGTAAGCTCACACGTGATGTATCCGTAGAAAGCAAAAAAAATCTTTTACTTTCAAGTGGATCATATGGATTCTTTTCAAAAGAAAGGGATCGCTTTGTCCGATCGGATCTTGGATCACATACGATCGGATCTCGGATCACATACGATCGAGAGCCAAAAAGAATGAGATCGGATCTCAGGTAGCGTCAGATCGGATCTCAGGTAGCGTCAGATCGAGATCGGAAAGAATAGGGGAATCATTCCTACAAAGATCGCTAAATCCGACATAGCACGATTTTGCGATCGAGCTGTCCCACTTTTACCCCACCTCTCTCGCCAGCTCTTCTTCTTCTATTTAATTAAAAAATATTATTAATTAATCTAATAGTAGTAGTAGTAGGGGAAGCCTTTTTCTGTGGATAACTTTAAGCTTTCATAATTAATTCCTATAGATACGCGATTTTAGCTTGTGGAAAACCTTGTGGATAACCTCGATCTCCCTGTGGAAAACCTTGTGGATAACTTAGGAGGGATGTGGAAAACTAAAATGAGTTAAAAACTTATCCACAGGGGCTTTGAGTTATCCACAGGTTTTCCACAGGTTTTCCACAAGATGTCCACAGAGTTATCCACAGCTTAATTATAACTTAATTAAATGTAATAAATATCTGATTTGAATGATTTTTTATGTTAATTTTATGCTGAACGAATGTGCAGTTGTGGATAACTCTGTGGATAACTCTGTGGATAACTCTGTAACGTATTGATATAAAAGATATTTGATTGGATGGATCGCATATTGTAAAATATATGCATATTTAATGCAAATTATGATCAAATTAAATTAAATTAACGTCTCTTGTGTCGGGATCTATCCTACAAAAAGAGTATCTTAATCAATAATTTAGATATAATTAACATCTATTTTATATGTGGTTAGAGAGAGTGCCTCTTGAATGGATCTAGAATTGTATCTATTTGAAATATATATTCTTTTGCATTTGATCCTGATTTCCCTATAAATTTACATAATTTACATGAAAGAAGAACATAACAAACGACTGAATCTATTCATTTGTTCAGTGTTTTTCGCGATCGGCTGATATTCTTCTTGAGTACGGGATCATAAAGGTAGTTTTGAGTTTTCCACAGGCCAACTGTGGAAAACTCAGGCGATTTTGTGGGTTACTTTCGAGGGACTAAGAGCGGGCTGAAAGAAGGTGTAGAGTTTGGTTGAGGTGCAGTAGAGGAGTTTGTGCTTGGAGGCCGCTCCTGATGATGGATGGATTGATGGAGCTGTGCTTGAAGGCCGCTCCTGATGATAGATGGAGGGCCACTTGAAGGTCAATCTTGATGATGGATGGAGTGCTGCTAAGAGGTCAATCTTGATGATGGATGGAGCGGGATTGGAGTGAGGTTACTTGTTCGATGATTTTTTGGGCAGAACGGATCATGGGCATATCAACCATTTTGCCTTTGTAAGCAAAAGCACCTGTACCTTCAGCTTGGTGCTTTTCATGGATCTCCAGGAGTTCTTGGGCGTATTTTATTTCTTCGGGAGAAGGGAAGAATACCTGGTTGATAGGCTTGATCTGACCGGGATGTATGGCCATTTTTCCGCGATATCCCATCTGTCTGGCAAAGAGCGCTTCTTTCTTCAAGCCCTCGGGATCTTGAAAATTGGGATAGATGGTGTCAATGGCATCAAGTCGATAGGCGGCAGCGGCTGTTACGACAGCACTGCGTGCGTAAAAGACTTCCCAACCTTCTGGAGTGCGAATGGCTCCAATATCTCCTGCTAAGTCCTCTGAACCAAAAGCAAGAGCAGAGAGACGCTTTGTGGCTCCAGCGATTTCAGGGAGAAGCAAAACACCGCGAGCTGTTTCAATAATGGCAATAAGATGGATGCTGTGTGGTTCTACACCGCGTGTATGTTCTGCTTCTGATAAAAAGTCACAGATCTTCTTGAGATCCGGCCCCGATTCCACTTTGGGGATGACATAACCATCGGGCTTTGCATCAAGGGTCTGGGTAATATCATCCATCCACCATGATGTGTTGGTTGGGTTGATTCGGATCAGTTTCTCACGATGACCAAAGTCTAATGACAAACAGGCCTCTGTAACAATCTGACGGGCTTCTTCTTTGCGATCGAGTGCTACGCCATCTTCCAGGTCCATGACAATGGCATCAGCTGTGAGTTGGGTGGCTGCTTTGGTGATCTTTCGCAAACTATCGCCAGGCATAAAGAGTATAGAACGTCGGACTCTCGTCATCGATCTCCCCATATCGTATTTGGAAAACTTCTTTCGGCTCCTTAAAATTAGAACATATTCCAATACGTTTGCGAAGGGATACAAGTCAAAAAGGTTGGGGAGCAGGCTCTTAAGGGTTGGATGGGTAGGCTCTTAAGGGTTGGATGGGTATTAAAACTATTTGCAAGATGTGTAGTAGGAAATACTGATTTGAGCACCTTGGGGGAGTTGGTAATCGAGAAGGATGATCTGGTTGGTGGTGGGATCGTAGTTCCAGTCGCGATTGGGTCGGTCGGGATTGAGATAACGAGAAAATCCGTTTTCTGTGACTTGAACCTGAATGGTTTCGGGAGCAGGTCTTTGTTGCAGGGAGAAGCGTCTTCGTTGGCCTAAGAGGGTATTTTTTATCTGTGTAAACCAGGACTTCCATGTGCTCTTTCGCGCTTGGCATAGATCGAGTGAGGCTCCACCATTCTGTCGCGTGACGGTCGAGTAGCGATAGGAGGCTTGCATCGCCTTGCAATTTTGTAGAGGAATGGCTGAGAAGAGCGTAAACGCAGAACTTTTGGGTGAGTAGGAGCTTACCTCATAGGGGGATAGGTCATCGTTCTGTGAGAAGAAAAGGGCGACAGTATGGCTGGATTGGTTGGGCAAATGCAGCACTTTTCGAACGCTAGCCATGGTCTCTAGCCCATGATGTTTGGCGTTGATGATGCTGGCCTGAAGTATTCGTAACAACTCAGCTTCTGCGTTACGAGTGGAGGGTGTAATTGGGAGAGCGACGGAAGTCTCACGCATAATGTGAATGGAGTATTCAAGTTGTGCTTTGACATGCAATCGTTTCAACTCTTTGAGTAATTCAGTCATGCCATTACCCAAGTCGGTGAGATCCTCTGTTTTTTGATCGACAAACACAAGGATATTGAGCTTTTTCGTTTTGGGTTGAATGTAGGTATCGTAATGCCAAAAGCCTGTCTGACCACGCAAGGAGGTGACGAGGATTTGTGGTGCTTGTTTTTGCAAGTGAGTTGTTATTTGCAACTGTGCTAGAGTTCGAACACCGGAGGAGCTTGTTGCTTTCCACTGAATCGTCCCCATCTGTAAACGAGTGTAGGGCGGGAGAGTTAAAGGCAACTTTCCGTGTTTCAATACGAACGGATTGCTGGCGGCCGTTTGGAGCTTAATGGCACTTACCGTGACGGGTTGTGAACTCGGATTGGTAATGTATAGAGGGTGTGTTGGAGGGGTACATACTTCTGTGGCACCCAACCAATGTGTGGTTGGGAAAATGGGAGTTTGTGGTGTCGCCACAGCTCCTCGCACTGGGATATAGTATGGAAGTCCTTGTAGTCCCGAAAGATTTAACAAGGTCAGCTTTCCTTCTGGGATACTACTTTGGTATGGAACAGTGAACTGAACGGGTAAATAGTATGTTTTGGTTTGTACTGGCGTTCGAGCCAGCCGGGTCGATAGCACCTTATACAAAGCTGATGTTGATGCAGAGATCTTTGTTTTCAGCGCATGGAGTCTATTGGTGGAGGCAGCCTTTGCAAAGTGAAGGGACATCCACAAGGTTATCTTGCTTTGTGGAGCGACCGCACCAAATTCCAACACGCGTGGAGTGATGGTGAGTCCAGGAGCGTTGATATAAGCTCTGATGGGAAACTCCACCTGAATATCTTTTCGCTTGGGCTCTGAGTAAACCAGGCGAAGTTTTCCTTCAAAATGACCAAATCCTTGAGCCTGAAGATACCATTTCAAAGTCCGGGATTCTCCAGGTGGAATCACAACAGCTGCGTTCGAAGGTGTTGTGACGCAGGTTGGTATAGAGAAACTTCCCCATACAGAGGTTGTGCAACGTTCATTTCCTCCAGGAGGTGGCTGCTTGGAGGATATGGGAGAGCCTACTGCGATGGGTTCTCCGCATCGATTGTATGCATTGGTTGTCAGCGGAATGGTGCGAGAAGACCGGTCTCCCATAGCAAACATCGTACGATCGAACTTTAAACAGTCTGAGTCTTTGGTCGCTACGATTCCAGAGAGAGATACGGAGCTTTTGGGCGACTTGGGATCGTTTGTTTTGATTTGCAACAATGCCCGATACTCTTTTTGAAACGACAGCGCACGAAAGGTCACGGAGAGCTTGAGTGTCTCACCGATGGCCAAGGTGTGTGGCAGAGAGGGGAGTTCTTTTTCGGAGAGAATAAAGTGTTTTCGATCTCCTTCGATGGCTACCTCTTCAATGGTAAGCGGTCCTTTGCCTACATTCTTCAAGACGTCAAAGGATTGAGTCTTCTCTTCTTGTAGTTTGATATCTTTGAATATTTTCTCTGGTTGCAGGATCTTTGCTTGCCCCGGACCTTCGGGCACACAGAAGTTTTTCTCACAGATATTGTTTTTGTTGCATTGCGATGAACTCTGACAAGGTTTCTTGGGAAGAAGCGTTATTACTTTGGGCAATACATGTTTATCGCCAGGAGTGACACATACTTCTTCCTTTTGGAACTCTTTAAAAAGAGGTGTTTTTACCAGGAGGGTGTGACAACCAGCCGCCAATTGTTGAAGAAGAAAGTCACCGACAACATTGTGTGTTGAGGTTCTGTAATCTGTACCAGCGATTTGGATCTGTATGCCCTGATTGGTGAGGCGGGGTGGGGCGGTGATGCGCCCGAGCAAGACTGCTGTGGGAAGGAGTGTCGTTTGGGAAGCTGGGATGGATGCGAGGCGATCTTTGACAACCCATACAGACATCCTGACTCCCAGGCCTTTTCCATCGTACATCAGGAGTTCGCGACGACCGGATGGGATATCAGTAAGTACAAACCGTCCATCTTTACCAGAGCGGACTTTGAGAGATGGATAATTGACAACCAGGACTGTCGCATAGGGAACAGGCTTACTCTCTGGAGAGAGTGTTGTTCCTTGGATTCCACCGAAGCCATCGCGGAATTTACGGTTTCCTATATTTCCACAACCAGCCAGGAGAAGCCAAGAGCCTAACAAACACAAGATCCCAAAAAACCGAAGGGACAAGCCAAAACTCGTGTCTGCCTGTTGGGTGTCAAGCAGGTAGGATTGGTATGTCGAAGGCTTGCCCAAACTCGTGTCTGCCTGTTGGGTGTCAAGCAGGCAGGACCGGTAGGTCGAAGGCTTGTGGTTTTGAGTGAGTTGGGTTGGGGGGATACGCACGATTGATCTCTCCGTTTGTTTTGCTTTCGAAAGGTAGACCCTTAGAAGTGGAAATACATCCCACCTAAAATTTCATAAGAACCTTGATGACGAGGGGGTCCATCTTCCGTGGTGACGTACGTATAGTTTAGTCTTCCTTCTGTGAATAAGCTCCAACGTGAGGCAATGCGAAATTCCATGCCCACAAGGGCACCCGGTTGAAAAGAATAAAAGAAGTCGTTGATATTATTGTGTAATTCAGATTGTCGATTCAAGTAGATAGCACTGAGTCGTGGTCCCAGGTACACCGTGAACCAGCGGTAGGTAAAGTTGTAAGTTACTGCAAAGCCGAAGTTCAGTTCTGTGACGGTTTGGGGGCGATTGTCTTGTTCTGTGAGGTTGTGTGTGTTGCGACTGAAGGCAAATTCAAATCGGAAATCCAGGGGAACTTTAAAGGGGCGATTGAGTTTAAATTCTACACCAAAGAGGGGCAATGATCGGGACAAACGCTCTGCTGAACTACCTCCTAAAAAGAGTTGGTATCCAGCTTTGGCACCGATAGAGTAGGAGAAATACTGTCGGTGAAACAGGCGTGACACATCCATGCGCTCGCCTTTCTGAAAGTTGACTTTGCCATCAAATAATACGCGTTTGCGATCGTGAGACCACAGCTTTACATTTTGTTTTCCAGCTCTTGTAAGGATCCCTCTGGGAAACTTCCCTTTGGATATCCCATTGACTTCAACTTCGACGCCATAATATTTTTGGTTGTATGCGTACAAGATGGGGCGACCGAGGCGTCGTTTTTTTCCAGCCAGAATGATCGGATCGGTGCCTAATATATCGGATTCGGCGTAGGGGCGTTGGGCTCCTTTGGTGTGATAATAGGTCATCTCTTTTGCGTAGTCATGTGCCTCAGAGACCGTAACTGCACCGTCTTTGTTGAGATCATACCGACGTCGCAGCGCGCGAATAAAGTAGTGAGTGTAGATATCGTTTTTGAGCTTCAAAGACTCTCGGGCTGTTTCACCAAAACTACAGACACCCAAGATGATGGTCGCTTTAGACTTGTGTTCCAATGGCTGCACAAAGAAGGAGCCTTTGAGGGTTTTGAGTTCATTTTTGATGCTCCTACTCAGGCGGCTTTTTCCTGCACCGGAGTGGCAGGTGGCCAAGAGCAATACTTTGCGCTGACTGGGAAACTTGGCAAATTGTTTGCGTAACAAGGCAACAGAGAGGGATGTCTCTTGGACTTTTTTGGCCAAAGTGTCGTGGGTGACAAGATAGCGACTCAGCTCATGCTGGCTGTTGCGAGCCAGGGTGCCATGACCTGATATATAAACAAAGATGGTGTCGCGAGGATCTCGGTTCCACTGTTTGATCTTTTGGAGTGCCTGCAAGATGGCTTGGCGTGTGGTTTGTTTGGGTGTGGTTAAGAGCTGAAGATGAGTAAAGCGGGTAGATGGGCGGTGCTGTAAGGCCCGGGCCATATCTGCCGCATCTTTCATCGCAAAACGTAGACGGTGCCAGGACTTATCCTTGTACTGATTGATGCCAATAAGCAGCGCGATCCGCTTGGGCTGGTAGTTTTTTTGTGTAGAGGCTAGAGTGACAGCCCGGTACACACGAAACCCTTTGGTTCCTCGGCGAGACTGTTGGACTGTCGACTGGCATTGACAAAGAACAGGGAAACAACAAATCACAAAGAGCCAGTTGGACAGTGAGAGACGTGGAGGTTGCAACATCACGTTCTGTTTCTCTCAACAAAAAGGCCCACAAGCGGCCTCAAAAAAATTCATACCACAAAAGGGGCATAAGGAGCCCTCATTCTACCAGGAAAATGCTTATAATTTCAAGCGATCCTTGAAAGAAGGCAGTCAAAAACACTCTTGTAAAGACCAACATACAGCGGGATCAGCGTGAGAAGACTGTCACACAAATACGATCGGGATCAGCGTGAGAAGACTGTCACACGAATACGATCGGAATCTCGCAGTAGTTTTCGTTGTTGGGCTGCACTGAGTTTTTTCCAATGATTGGGCAGAGTCATGGGTTTGTCTGAATGGACCAGCCAAAATGTCTGATGTCCTTTGAGCTTGCGGTCAAGGAAATAGGCCAGGGGTTTGTCTGGACCTTGCATCAGATCGTGATGACCCGCTTCATAAAACCTATGGTCTGCTCCTTTAAAAGGAAAGAGTTGTTCCAAGTTTCCTTTTATATCCTGGCGATAAAGATAAAGATATCCTTTCTCTATGACCAGAAATCGAAACAGAAAAGCATCTCCTATCTTGTAGTACCCATTTTGTTTGAAAGGTATCACACGAAACTTTTTAATATTTTGTTGGCTGTGACGATGGATCTTTAGGTTGATGAATGCTTTTAGGCTACCTTTCGGAGTCCAGGTATCCGTTTTGGGCAGTGCAATCACCACCAAAAATGCCAGGGCTGCTGGTAGAACAGCCCATCGTTGCCAACTTTGTAGTATGACTTGCCACCAGGCAGGGCTGCTTTGCGATACAGGCGAATCGACTTGGCTCTTGAGGTGCTTACGAGAGCTTTCGGTTTCTCGCAAGACGGCTTGCAACAAGACATCTGCCTCGTCGGGTTCAAGTTCGTGAGGAGCTTTGGGTTCCACAAAGAACTGTTCCCAGTCATCGCTGTATTCTTCCAGGGACAACTGCAGTTGTTTTGTTTCTTCCATTGTCAACTCACCTTGATAAACCTTGCGCACTTGTTCTTGTGCGATTTGTTTGTCAAAGGGAGGAAGGGAGTTCATGGTTTGGGATCCTGTTCTATGTTTCATCCACCCCGTCGCTGACAAGACGTGCGATTAATCGCTTGCGAATACGTCCACGAAATCGATCGAGGCGAGTGGTGACAGTGCTCTTTGGAATTCCTAAAAATTCCGCGATCTCCGACGTGCTCTGCCCATCCATGTAGAACGATCTTGCGCAATCTTTCATTCCACCATCTGGGAGTTCGGCGATCACCTCGTGGACTGCTGCGATTTGGCGTTCGGTTTCGAGATACTCCAGCTCGCTCGGTGGCGTGAACAAGTCGCGCTCTTTGCTCCAGGCTCGGTGTTTTTTCTCGAAACCGTCTTCTCGGCTCATATAGCTGAGACAGCGGTTCCGGGTGATCGTGAGCAGCCACGACAAGAACTTTTGATTCTCTCGTAGCTTGTCGATGTTGCGAAAGGCTCGGATGAACGACTCCTGCAAGATATCTTTGGCTGTATCTGCGTCGATACCACCAAAGGTCAGGCAAAAGCGGTAGACCACATTGTAGTACTGTCGGTACAAGTCTACAAAAGGTTTCCTCTCACCACTTTTGGCCTGGCTTACGGAGAGTTTTTCATCTGCACCCTTTGCCATCCTAACAGTCACGACTCTTGCATAAGGGATTTGGTCTCAACAGGATCTTTCTCGTAGGGAAAAACATGGCAAGTTGTATTCTGTTCTCAGTAGGTTGGTGTTGTGAAATCTTTACGCATAATAGGAACATAGTCTCTCGCAATCTGCTTTTGGTGGCACCGAATACACTCTACCAGCCGCCCATCTTTTTCGATGGTCCAATCGGAGAGGCGAACAACCGAATAACGCCAGTTGTTGTTGTCGGGATCATAACCATTTCTCATCTTACGCATAACAAAGGCGTTGGGTGACTTCTCTTGATCGTCGTCATAGTGGATCATTACGAATTCCGAACCCACAGGATAAGAACCATTAAACTTATCATCACCATTGCTAATGGGATAGGCTTTTTGGTTGAGGTAGATGAGTCCACTGGGGAACCCTTTGTGAGAACTGGTAGACTTTTTTTGGGTCAGGGTTTTCCAAGCGAGATAGTCCCTAGCATGAGGTAGCACAACACGTTTTGGTCCCGTTTTGACCTGTCTACAGGCGAATTGTGCCATACAGAAACTACCAAGAATGAGGAAACAGCCAAACCACATCCATGATCTGGCTTGAAAAAAGGAAAGAGCAGGTTGAGTTGTCACTTTGCGCCACATGAAATACGCTCCATACCGGTCACGCGATCCTGTCAGGTTCTAAGTGTTTCCTGAGGAGTCTGGGGCCTGGATATTCTTTTTTGGTTTGGTTTTGGATCGCAAGTAGGCTCCCATATGATTTTGAGATCCTAGCATACTTAACCAAAAAAGGGCAGGTGTATCACACACCCACCCTTTTCAGAGGCTTTGGCCTGTGTTTGTTAAAGACCTTGTGTTGTTCACAGAGTCTTTGGTTCAAACACAATCGGAAAGGAGGTTGGTTTAGAAGCCGCCCATGCCGCCCATGCCGCCCATGCCGCCCATGCCGCCCATGCCGCCCATGCCTGCGGGAGCACCAGCAGCTTCTTTGTCTTCGGGCTTGTCAGCGATCATCGCTTCGGTGGTCAAGAGCAAGGATGCCACGGAAGCAGCATTTTGCAGTGCAGTGCGGGTCACTTTGGTGGGATCCACAACGCCAGCTGCCACGAGATCTTCGTAGACTTCGGTTTGAGCGTTGAAGCCAAAGCTCCCCTTGTCTTGCTTGACGCGGTTGACAACCACGGAACCTTCGAGACCAGCGTTGCGAGAGATCGCACGAAGGGGCTCTTCGAGAGCGCGACGGATGATCTGTACACCAAACTTTTGCTCGGAGTCACCGAGATCTGCTTCGAGAGCATCGAGGGTGTGTACGGCGCGGAGATAAGCCACACCACCACCGGGGAGGATGCCTTCTTCTACAGCAGCGCGGGTTGCGTGCAATGCGTCTTCCACACGAGCTTTCTTTTCTTTCATCTCGATCTCAGTCGCAGCGCCGACCTTGATGACAGCAACACCGCCAGCCAATTTGGCCAGACGCTCTTGCAGTTTCTCACGATCGTAGTCACTGGAAGTGGTCTCGATTTGAGTGCGGATCTGATCGATACGACCTTTGAGTGCAGCATGGTCACCAGCACCGTCAACGATGGTGGTGTTGTCTTTGCTCAAGGTGATGGTCTTCGCAGAACCAAGCTCATTGACGGTCACTTTCTCAAGTTTCCAACCGAGGTCTTCGCTGATCACTTGGCCACCGGTGAGGATCGCGATATCTTCGAGCATCGCTTTGCGACGATCGCCAAAGCCAGGAGCCTTGACTGCACAAGCGTTGAGGGTTCCACGCAGCTTGTTGACAACGAGGGTGGCCAGCGCTTCGCCTTCGATATCTTCTGCGATGATCATCAAGGGACGGCCTTGGCGTGCCACTTGCTCCAACAGGGGAAGAAGATCTTTCATGTTGCTGATCTTCTTCTCATACAGAAGGATGAACGGGTTCTCGATCACGGCTTCCATGCGCTCTGTGTCGGTCACAAAGTAGGGAGAGATATAACCACGGTCGAATTGCATACCTTCTACCACCTCAAGGGCGGTGTCCATGCTTTTGCCTTCTTCTACTGTGATGACGCCTTCTTTGCCCACTTTCTCCATGGCTTCGGCGATGATGTTACCGATGGTGGAGTCGTTGTTCGCAGAGATGGTTCCAACTTGTGCGATCTCTTTGTGATCTTGGGTTGGCTTGGAGATTTTGCCCAACTCGGCCACGATGCTGCCCACTGCTTTGTCGACACCGCGCTTCAGTTCCATGGCGTTGTGACCAGCGGTGACAAACTTCACACCTTCACGGAAAATCGCCTGTGCCAGGATGGTCGCTGTGGTGGTTCCATCACCTGCAACATCAGAGGTTTTGGAAGCAACTTCCTTAACCATCTGAGCGCCCATGTTTTGGAAGCGATCTTCCAATTCGATTTCCTTGGCAACACTTACGCCGTCTTTGGTGACCACGGGGGAACCAAACGATTTTTCAATCAAAACATTGCGCCCTTTGGGTCCCAATGTTACGCCAACGGCATCGGCGAGAATACTTACACCGCGCAGAATTTGACTGCGAGCTTCGTCACTAAAGCTGATTTGCTTAGCCATAAGAGAGTCTCCTTAATCTTTATCGATAGATAGAATTGCGATAGAATGGTAGGGCTTGTAGCCCGCTGGAACAGACACACTCTTCCTCTCCTGAGAGAGATACTTTCTGCGGTCCGTTTGCCAATGGCTTACTCTTCGATGATTCCAATGATGTCATCTTCACGAAGAATAAGGTGCTCTCCTCCGTCTACTTTGACTTCCGTACCTGCGTACTTGCCAAAGAGGATGCGATCTCCTTCTTTCACTTCCAAGGCTCGACGAGAACCATCATCGAGGATCTTACCTTTGCCGACTGCAACAACTTGACCTTGCAAAGACTTCTCTTTTGCTGTGTCGGGAATGATAATTCCACCAACTGTTCGCTCTTCTTCTTCAACGCGTTTGACCAAAATACGATCGTGTAGTGGTTTTACTTTCATTGTCAGAAACCTCCATGAATCGATGAAAAATTTGTGTTGAAGTGATCATTCCGTGTCCCAACAACTCGTTGGACACCCTTCCCGATACATTGCCTTTTGAATATATCAACCTGTTTTTACAAGTTTTTGTGGATTGGAATTGCCGCAAGGATTGTGATTTGCTACTTGCTACATCTCACAAAAGGCGATTGGAAGACCACTCAGAATTTGCAGCCACAGAGATAACTCTTACCTGATGAATGTCAAGCAACTTCTCAAAAAAAATGACGAGGATTAAGATCCTTTTCTGATTTGGGATCGTATAAAAATGTTGAAACAACAACCCCCTCAACTCATTTTTTGGTGGTGCATACTTGTTTTTTCCATGGGTCTCTTTCTTTTACCGAGCTGTACCTCTCTTCTCTCCTTCGATGGATTTCAAGGAGAACTCACCATCCTCTCCTTTGAAAATACCGCTGAAATCAAAACCCAAGAGACAATGGTAGACGCTGCTTCATCGGATCACCCCCGATCCTCCTTTGAAACAGCTTCGCCTGACGTAGCAACCTCAGATCATACAAACGCTGATCACAGAGGTGATCCATGGGATAGAGAGCGAAACGCAGGGTCTGATTCTGATCGAGTTTCTGAGTTAGGTCTCGAATTCTCGTGGCCCGACACGATGCAAGAGCCTCCAAGTCAAGAGCCTCCAAATCCTGACAAGATGGTAAAAGAGCGATCTCTTGGAGATAGAAGCCGTTTCGGAGATGGAGGTTCTTCGGGAGTTGGAACAGCTTGTCGAGTGAACAAGGTGGCTGGGGTATGTCGTCACATTCGGGACTGTACAGGCAACCAAAGGTCTGTTCCTGGATTTTGTCCTGGTCCTTCTGGTGTGCAGTGTTGCATTCCAAAGGCTTCGTCAGGGTCGAACTACTGTGCTGTGAAGATCCCTGCTTCCTGTCAACCTGTATCTTCCTTTGCCACAACTTGCAATTGTTCGGTGAAACCTCCGACACCGTTGCATGCAGGCAAACGTGAAAAGGCTGGGCAAAACAAATGCCCCAACGGAATGATACGAGTCGATAAGTTTTGTATCGATCAGTATGAAGCAGCTCTTGTGGAAGTCCTTCCTAGCGGACAGATCCAAGCCTGGTCTCCCTTTCTCAATCCAGGGAACCGCAACATCAAGGCCGTCTCTATTGCAGGAGTCATACCACAAGGTTATATCTCAGGAGTTCAGGCAGCAAAGGCTTGTCGAGCTGCTGGCAAACGTTTGTGTACTGACACGGAATGGCTGCGTGCCTGTCAGGGCTCTACAAAGAATACCTTCCCCTATGGAAAGACCAAACAGAAGGGATGGTGCAATGAAGATCGGACAACACATCCAGCAGTGGAGTATTTTGGACATTCTCGCGCTTGTGTTTTTTCCTATATCAGTCATCCTTGCATCAATCAACTGCCCAACAGCCTGGCCAAAACAGGCTCCTATTCACGGTGTGTTACAACGGAAGGTGTGTATGATATGATGGGAAATCTTCACGAATGGACCGCCGCCCCTTCCGGAATTTTTCGCGGTGGCTATTATGTAGACACCTATCGCAATGGACCGGGCTGCCTCTATCGCACCACTGCACATACGACCAGACACTGGGATTATTCCACGGGGTTCCGGTGTTGTGCAGATTGAATCATCCAAAGAGCGAACCCCAGCAAGGAAGGGAGCTTCCACGGGGTTCCGGTGTTGTGCAGATTGAATCATCCAAAGAGCGAACCCCAGCAAGGAAGGGATCACTATGACAGATCGGATCGATAATAAAGGTAAGCTTGTTTGTGTCACAGGAGCATCGGGGTATGTGGGGACTCATGTGGTGCGTGAGTTGTTGGAGCGGGGATATCGAGTGCGAGGAACGGTGCGGGATGCAGAGAATAAGGAGAAGACAGCGCATCTCTTAAAGATCGCAGAAGGTGCTGCCTATCCCTTGGAGTTGGTTAGCGCGGATCTTATGGATGAAGGTGCTTTTGATGATGCTTTTGCGGGTTGTGATTATGTCTGTCATGTGGCTGCTTCTGTGAAGTTGGTCGCTGAAGATCCACAGAAAGAGATTGTTGATGTGGCTCTTGAAGGTACACGCAATGCGCTTCGATCTGCCGCTAAAGCAGGGACTGTCAAACGTTTTGTTTTGACCTCTTCTGTGGCTGCTGTCTACAATATCGAGCCTCGACCTACCTATGTATATACAGAGGATGACTGGAATGAGGATGCTTCGCTCAAAGAGAGTCCCTATCCTTTGGCCAAAACTCAGTCTGAACAGGCCGCTTGGGCGTTTGTTCGTGATGAGTCGCCGTCCTTTGATTTGGTCGCAATCAACCCTGCGTATATTGTGGGACCTGTGTATACGAAAGGTCATTTGCGTTCGAGCCCAACATTATTGCGGGATATCTTCACTGGAAAATTTCCGATGACTCCAAAGTTTAACTTTGGAGTGGTTGATGTT
>JALTMC010000140.1 GCA_027005175.1 Myxococcales bacterium | reverse complement strand
CTCATCCAATACTCTCTCTATCACTCACCAAACCAAACTCCCAAAAAGAAATTCCCAGCATGAGCTGAAGTTCATCGACACCACATAAAAAGGACGCTGTCCGTATTCATCGACTCTACCTCATACGTCAAAAACCTGCCAGCAGTTTGTTTGCTTGCTTGGCAATCCTACTCTACGGTATCGTACATGGCAACGCATGAGAACACAAATCAAGTCTGTCACAACGGGATGAACCTGAAGCATTCCAAACTTCATCTTCCAAGAACTTAAAACGCAGGAGCTCTCTTCAATGGGTCTACAAAATGTAGTTAGTTTATGTGGGATCTTTGTATTCCTTCTTGTCGCATGGGGATTGTCGTCCTCCCGTCGCACGATACAGCTTCGTGTCGTACTCTGGGGCCTTGGGCTCCAGTTCTTGCTTGGAATCTTTGTCTTCCTATCTCCCCAAGGCCGCGCGGTGTTTCACTCCCTCAACGATCTCGTCTATGCCTTTCTGGGTTTCGCGGGAACAGGGGCCAGCTTTGTCTTTGGAAAGCTGGCCAAACAAGAAGCCTCTGGCTTTATCCTTGCCTTTCAGGTCTTGCCCATTGTGATCTTTTTCGCGGCCTTAATGGGACTGCTCTACTACAGCGGAGTGATGCAATTCATCATTCGTGGCTTCACCTGGCTCTTTACTCGCACGATGGGTATCAGTGGTGCCGAGTCCTTAAGTGTTTCCAGCAATATCTTTGTCGGTATTGAATCAGCCTTTATTGTTCGCCCCTACTACAATGGCATGACTCGCTCAGAATTAGCCACTGTCCTTGCAGGATGCATGGCCACGGTTGCCTCCACCGTATTGGGCATCTATGCCTTTGTTCTCAAAGACAACTTTCCATCTATCGCAGGACACCTCATCTCAGCCTCTCTTCTCACAGCCCCCGCAGTGATCGTCATTGCCAAGCTCATGATTCCCGAAACAGACCACCCCGAGACACTCGGACAAGTCGTCCACGGAGAGTACGACAGGCCGGGTCACTGGGTGGAAGCTATCTATGTCAATGCGATGGAAGGTGTGAAGCTCGCAGTGGGGATCGCCGCAATGTTGATCGCCCTGATCGCTCTGCTCAACGCTGTCAATACAGGTGTGGGATGGAAGGGAGGGCACCTGGGTATCCAAAAAATAAAAATAAAAAAAGCTCTAGGATTTGTATTCTATCCTTTTGTTTTGCTCATGGGTGTTAGCTTTGAAGATGCTCACAAAGTCGCAACCCTCCTGGGAATGCGCGTGATCGCCACAGAATTACCAGCGTATGGCGCACTCGCCAAATACCTCGCGACAGAGGCGATATCACCGCGAAGTGGTGTGATCGCAGCCTATGCGTTGTGTGGCTTCGCACATATCCCTGCCATCGCCATATTTGTAGGTGGAATCGCAGCCATTGCCCCCAAACGTGCAACGGAACTCGGCCAACTCAGTATGAGAGCCCTTGTGATGGCCACTCTGGCCTGTATGATGACAGGTGCTATTGCTGGCCTCTTCTACACCGGTCAAAAGATCGTCCTCACCAAAAAAGAAGCCAAAGAATTCAAACGGAAACTTTCCCAAAAAGCAAAGAAAGCAAAGAAGGAAAAAAAAGCAAGACAGAAAACACAACTCAAAACCAACCCGAGAACACAACTCAAAACCAACCCAAGAACACAACTCAAAACCAACCCGAGAACACAACCCAAAACTAACCCGAGAACACTGCCCAAAACCAGCCCGAGAACACAACCCAAAACTAACCCGAGAACACTGCCCAAAACCAGCCCGAGAACACAACCCAAAACCAGCCCGAGAACACTGCCCAAAACCAAGCCAGTCATTCGTCCGCGTTGATAGGGGGATTATTTGCTGGGGGGGTTGAAGCTACCATCCGCTTCGACAAAGTGACAGGCTACCTGTTGAACATCGCTGATCGCACGTAAGGGGGGTACTTCCTTTCGGCATTGGTCTGAAGCAAAGGAACAGCGGGTGTGAAAGGCACAACCCGAAGGTAAGTTAATAGGACTGGGCACATCACCTTCGAGAAGATCGGGCTCTGTTTTTGTGAATGGATCGTCCGGTGGAACAGCGCCCAACAGTGCTCTGGTGTAGGGATGTTTGGCGTCAGCATGGAGATTATCTGAGGGGAAAGACTCCACAATCGAGCCAAGATACATCACCATAATGCGATCACAGAAGTGATGAACAACCTTGAGGTCGTGGGAAATGAACAAGAACGCAACGTTTCTATCATCTCGTAGATCATCGAGCAGATTGAGGATTTGAGCCTGTACTGAAACATCGAGAGCAGAGACAGGCTCATCGGCCACAATCAGCTTGGGGTTGGTGGCGACGGCGCGAGCGACACCAATTCGCTGTCGTTGACCACCACTGAATTCATGGGGGTACTTGTCCAAAGCTCCACCGGGAAGCCCTACAACTTCAAGCAATTCAGCAATCTGATCACGCAGAGCCTGACGACCATTTTTCGCAAGACCATGCAGCTTGAAAGGTTCACTCAATGTGCTAAACACGGTCAGTTTTGGGTTGAGACTACCGTATGGATCTTGAAAGACGATTTGCAAATCGCTGCGAATGGGCTTCATCTCTCGCGCAGACAGGTGAGCCAACTCATTTCCCTCAAACTTGATACTTCCAGAAGAAGGCTCCCACAAGCGCACAACGGTCTTGCCCAGAGTGGACTTTCCACAACCAGACTCTCCCACCAACCCCAGTTTCTCACCAGCGTTAATGGACAAACTCACACCATTAACCGCATGAACATGGGCCTTCACACGGTTAAAAAATCCCTTTCGAATGGGAAATTTTTTGACAAGTTCAGTGATCTCTAAGAGAGCCATTAGTGTGTCCCCTGTGGAAAAAAGCAACGTTCTGCTGCCGTATCAGAATGCCAATTGAGTTCAGGTTGATGCTCCCGGCACTTCTCTTGAGCAAAGTCACAACGTTCGGCAAAACTGCAACCTTTGGGAATCTTGTGGAGTGAGGGAACCATGCCGCGAATCGTATCCAGGCGCTCCCCAGGTACACGTTTTCCGCGAATTTTGGGAATCGACTTCATCAGGCTGATCGTATAGGGGTGCTGTGGACGAGAGAAGACCTCTTTTGCGGTTCCGGCTTCCACGATTTGCCCCAGATACATCACAAGAATCCGGTCACAAACGTCGGCAACCACCCCCAAATCGTGGGTAATCAGCATAATCGCTGTCCCAATTTCCTCTTGCAGCTCCTTCATCAGGTTCAGGATTTGCGCTTGCACCGTCACATCCAATGCCGTCGTGGGCTCATCTGCCAACAACAGCTTGGGGCGACAGGCCAACGCCATCGCAATCATCACGCGCTGTCGCATTCCACCCGAAAGCTGGTGCGGATACTCGCGAATCCGCTGTTCTGGAGAAGGGATCTTTACCCTCTTCATCATATCCAGCGCCACATTGTAGCGCTCTTGCGCGGAGAGATGAGTTTGATGCAACTTCAGCGCCTCTTCCAATTGAAATCCGATGCGCAACACAGGATTGAGAGAGGTCATGGGGTCCTGAAAGATCATACTGATATGATTCCCCCGAACCTTGCGTATGTCATTTTCACTCATCTTGAGAAGGTCTTCCCCTTCCAAGAGCACCTCTCCACTTGCGATATTACCTGGAGGCACCGGAATCAATCGCATGATCGAACGCGCTGTTACGCTTTTTCCGCAGCCAGACTCCCCCACAATCCCCACCGTTTCACCAGGCTTGATCTCAAAAGAAACCCCTCGAACAGCACGAACCCACCCATCCTCCGTCTTAAATTCTGTAACGAGATTCTTAACTTCCAACAACGACATTCTTTTATCCTACTTCGTTCAAGCGGTCGTCGACTTGGCTCTACCGACCGGCGATCCGATGCAAGCGAGCGACGACTTGGCTCTGCGTTCCGTGTTCAAGCGGTCGCCGCTCTGGTTCAAGCAGTCGGCGACCCGGTTCTGTGCAGAGCACCCCTTAGGTTTGATGTTTTGGGTCCAGTGCATCTTGGAGTGCATCTGTAAAGATGTTGAAAGCGTAGACCAAGCCGAACAGAGCAACAGAGGCGCCGATCATGCGCCACCAAAAGCCTTCGCCAATATCGGGAATCGCGTTACTGATCATCAAACCCCAGCTTGGCATACTTTTAACGCCAAGCCCCAAGAAGGTGATCACAACTTCAGACTTAATGGCACCAATAAAGAGTAGGGAAAAATAGACAAAGATCAGGTGCATGGTATTCGGCAGGACATGTTTGAACAACACAACCAAGCGGGAGTTACCAACAGCAACGGCTGCCTCAATATACTCAAGCTCTTTGATTTTCAGGATCTCCCCACGCACCATTCGGGCGGGGCCGATCCAAAAGCTGAGGCCAAAGGCCACATACAATCCCGTTAAGCCTGACGTCCCCTGAAATATCGCAGCGATGAGCACCACAAGAACAATATACGGGATCGAGGAGAACACCGAATAGATCCAGGTCACCACAAGATCGATCCAACCCCCAAAGTAGCCAGCCAGCCCCCCCAAAATAATACCGATCAAGCAGGCGATAAAGGCGGTGACAAAGCCAATTTTGAATGCGATATTCACACCAATAAGAACGCGGGCGAAGATGTCGCGTTGCAGCTTATCGGTCCCGACCCAATGTTTCATCGAGGGGTTGGAATTGGTTTTTCAGCTGGCTTTGGTAAACTCTTGTAGCCAGGAGAGCTTGGCTGCGTTCTTGGGGTTATTGACGTAGCGGTCGTCGAGATTGACAGTTAGCGTCCATAAAAAGATCAAGGTGTAGGCCCCAATCACGCAGAGGCTGAGCATCGCAGCACGATCGCGGCGGAACTTTCTGATCACGCGAGATTCACGCCAGCGTGCAAGAAATGATTTGAACATCAAGTTAACCTCATCCAGAACATCACCGGAAATGACAAACCGGCTTTCGATAGAATACGGGGGACTGCCCCATGCTTGCGAATACTGGGGACTGCCCCATGCTTGCGAATACTAGGGACTGCCCCATGCTTGCCTTGGTTCACTGCCGGTATCATTCGAGTCGTACGCGTGGGTCAACCACGGCATACAAGATATCTGTCAGAATCAAGAACAGAAGATAAAAGGAGCAAAGAACGGCAGTGGCCCCGATAATCAGAGGAGGATCTGTTTTTCCAGTGATGGAGGTAATCAAGGTTCTTCCAAGACCTGGAATTCGGAAAAACATTTCCAGGAGAAAGGAGCCCATAAACAGAAAAGGCATGGCAATAAAAAATCGTGTGATGATCGGGATCAGCGAGTTTCGCAACATATGCACAAAGATGACGGTGCGATGAGAGACACCTTTGGCATATGCAGTGATGATATAATCTCGTGTACTTTCTTCGACCATGACGGCGCGATAAAAGCGTGCATCATATCCAAGGCTGACCAGCACCTGAATCATCACAGGTAAGATCAAAAAGTGGACACTCTCCAAGAAGGAGTCACCCCAGTCGGGCGCAGGAAAGATCCCCACTTTGAGCACCAGCAAATATTGCAATATGATAATATAAACCAGAAAGCTCACCGACATCCCGACAGTAGCGGCCATCATTAAAAATCGGTCTTGGATTCGTCCTCGAAAGAAGGCCGATAATAAACCGAGGCAAACGCCAATAAAAGTCGACAAGATCAGTGTGGGTAGTGTGAGGGTAATGGAGATCAAACCTCCTTCCCACAACACGTCCCCAACAGGTCGTTTTTCGTTCAGCGAATTTCCAAATTTAAATCGTGCAGTGGCCCACACTTTCTTCAGATTTCGCCAAACGATATTCCCGGTCAGACCGTACTTTTCGAGAAAGTCTGCTCGATCTTGCTTGGTCGCATACTTGTCCATCTGTGCATCCACCACATTCATACTCTCCCAAGAGACAAATGTAATGAATGCCATAACCGCGAGATACACGGGAAAATACGCCACAAGGCGCTTAATTGCATAAGTCCACATCAGGCACTCCACCTGGATTGTTGAGCATCAGGCAGCACACACCGACACACGAAAAGGGAATGCATCAGTCCGTACTACACAAAACAGAATTACTTTCGTTTGGGAACACTCAGATACTTCCAGTACACACCAATGGTTTCATTGGGCTTGAAGTTCTTTAAGTGAGGATGCCAGATATAGCGACGAAGACGTGCCATCGAGCCCAAGAAGACTGCATCCTTAATCAAGATATTGTTCAACTTCGTATACAACGCAGTTCGGGCTTTGGATGGCTGCATATAGCGAGCGATGTCAAAGAGCTTGTCAAACTTGGGATTGACATAGTTCCAGTTGTTGGGTCCCGGTGATTTGTTAGGTCCATAAAAGAGCATCAAGTTATTTTCTGCATCGGGATAGTCAGAACCCCAGGCCAGAGAGAACATCTGGTTGTTACCGCTACGAAGCTTTCGGGACAGTTGGGAAAAAGTGCTGAGTTCATAGCGAATCTTGATCCCAATTTTTGCCATTTGACGCTTGTACACATCTTCTCTGTCTTTAACCTGAGAGGACGCGCTGGTCGAGATCACCAACTCAGGCAGGCCCTTACCACCGGGGTATCCCGCCTTCACAAGGTACTCTCGGGCTTTCTTCAGATCCTGCTTAAAACGCTTGCCACCATGACCCGCCAGGTTTGGCGGGATCGCGCCCTGGTAAACCACACACTCATTGTTGTAGAAGATCTTGTTGATCTCTTTGTAATCCATAGCATACGCCATAGCCAGGCGGAGGTAACGAGCTTTTTCTCCATTTCCACCCACCACTTTGTCTTTGAAGTTAAAGCCTGTGTAGATAAAGTCGAGCAAAGGCACCGCTGTTGTATGGATCTTCTTGGCCATTTCAGGACGCAAGTTTCGCTTCTCATCAAAGATCTTCTTAAAGTACTCTGTAGCAACACCGGAATAATCCAGTTGCTTCTTCCAAAACTTAATCCAGGCAGGCTGAGGCTGTCCCTGAAAGATATTCATGATCACGATGTCATTGCGGGGTAGTTTCTTTCCTGCATCCGCATCCAAACCGCGTTTCTTATCGGCTGCACTAAAACCCTCGGTGGGATACTTGGAGTGCCAATACTTTTTGTTGGCTTCAAAGACCAAGCGAACCTTGCGAACCCATTTCTTCAAACGATAGGGACCCGTTCCAACAGGATTTTGGCGAAAGCCACCGCGATTTTTGGCGGAATAATACTCGACACACTCACGGGGAATAATCGAAGTTTTCTGAAAAGCCAACAGATACAA
>JALTMC010000139.1:7266-25060 GCA_027005175.1 Myxococcales bacterium | reverse complement strand
GGCGCGGCGTGCGGGAGGAGCGGCACGTCGGGGTGCGACACGCACCACAGGTCGTACTTTGGGTTTCTTGGCAGAGAGATCCACACCCAGCTTCTTGAGCTTGTCTTTCGACACAGGTGATTTGATCTTCAAGCGTTTGAGTTCTTTTTCAATGACGGTCACGATGTCTTTCACACCGGGACTCTTCACAGGAAGTCCATTGACAAAGAATGTTGGTGTTCCACTGACGCCAACAGCACCACCTTGCTTGATGCTCGCGCCGACCTGCTCTTTAAAGATACCGGAGTCTAAAGCTTGTTTAAAACGTGTCATGTTCAGCTTAAGTTGCTGTGCATAACGCTCCAGCGCAGGACGTTTCAGACTCCTCTGATTCTTGAACAAGAGGTCGTGGTACTTCCAGAACTGTCCTTGCTCTTGGGCCGCAAGAGAAGCCTGATGTGCCAGCGGCGCATCCTTGTGAAAGCTCAGTGGGAAGTGTTTGAATACCACATTGACTAACTTGGGATACATCTTCAAGATCGAAGGTACCTTCAGGCCCGCAACAGAGCAGAAAGGACATTGAAAATCGGAGAACTCATAGATGGTGACAGGGGCTTTGCGAGGCCCTTTCATCGGTGAGTTACCCACTTTGATCTCGTGTCGTATGCCTGTGGGCAGATCTTTGAGTTTGTATCCTTTCTTCAGCAAGATAGGATCGACCTGAGCTTTGAGCTTGGCAAAGGAAAGTCCCGAGGCTTTTTTGCCATTGATAAAGACAGTGGGAGTTCCTTGTACACCAGCCCCACCACCTTCGAGAATCTCCGCAGCCACGCGAGCTTTGTGCCTCCCTGTATCGAGAGCCGCACCAAAACGAGTCATATCGAGACCCACTTTACGCGCATACTCTTCCAGGTTTTTGCGCTTTAGCTTTCTGTTGTTGGCAAACAATAAGTCATGGTATTCCCAGAACTTACCTTGAGCCTGTGCTTCAATGGAGGCTTGATGAGCCAAATGTGCATCTTTGTGAAAAGACAGTGGATAATGTTTGAAGAACAATCGAACTTTTCCTTTGTAGGAAGATACGAACTGTTTAAGCAGGCGCCCGGCCCGCACGCAGTACGGTCATTGAAAGTCCGAATATTCCACGATGGTCACCGGCGCATCCTTTGAACCCTTGTAGGGGGAGATGTTCAAAGCAATGTTTAATGCCGGAGCCTCGGGAAGATCGGATTTCTTATACCCTTTCTTAATCAGGATGGGATCGACCATTTTCTTCAGCGCTGCAAAGTCTGTTCCCGACGCTTTCACGCCATTGACGTAGACCGAAGGAGTACCACTGACACCCACCTGTCCACCTTCAAGGATATCTGCAGCCACACGAGCAAAGTGTGTCTTATTGTCCAACGCAGCCTTAAATTTCTTCATATCAAGACCAAGTTCTTGGGCATACTGCTCCAGGTAATTGCGCTTCAGCTTTTTCTGGTTGGCGAATAACTTGTCGTGAAACTCCCAAAACTTGCCCTGCTTCATCGCTTCAATCGAAGCCTGGTGTGCCAGGTGTGCGTTCTTATGGAACGACAATGGGAAATGTTTAAAGACGAACTTGACTTTACCTTTGTAGGTATTTGCGAATTGTTTAAGCAGGCGCCCGGCCCGCGAACAATACGGTCATTGAAAGTCCGAATACTCCACGATGGTCACTGGCGCATTCGCTGGTCCCTTGTAGGGAACATCTGCCATCGAGATCACAACTGGTGGTGGTCCACTCGGAAGGTCCTTTTTCTTAAAGCCCTTCTTGATTAAAGCCTTGTTCAAGATCTTTTTGAACGCATCAAACCCCTGCACAGAACCCAAAGGTTTGTTGTTGAGAAAGAAAGAGGGTGTACCTTGTAAGCCGAGAGCACGACCTTGTTTTTGATCCGATTCTACCTGAGCTTTGGTGGCTGGAGAGTCCATTGTTTGCTTAAACAAAGCAATGTCTAGCTCCAACGCCTGGGCATGTTGAATCAAAGACTGACGGTCCACCTTTTTTTGGTTGGCAAAGACAAGGTCATGAAACTCCCAAAACTTTCCTTGCTGATGAGCAGCAAGGGCAGCCTGAGCAATGGAATAGTTGCCTTGTGATAGTGGAAAATTCTTGAATGCTATCCGAATCTTCCCCTTGTATGACTTGGCCAACTGCCCCATAACTTTCGCCGCCGCAGAACAGAAACCACAAGTGAAGTCGGAAAACTCAATCAAGGTCAAGGGAGCGTCATCATCTCCCTTTGTGGGAGCATCGCCGACAGCAATATAAGGATACTCTTTCTTTTCCTTCTTCTTCCCATCTTTACTGCTAGTAGAGTCATCGGGTTGTCCCACCAACTCATAGTAGAGCTTGTTGCCTTTAAGGCCCTTCTTTAAGAGGGGCTTCACACGCTCAAGTTCGTCTTTTACGAGCTTGGCAAGTGCCTCCTTTGGCTTCACACCTTTGGCCATACTCAGCTTGCGACCATTCACATACGTTGTGGGTGTCCCTTGTACTTTGAGCTCTTTCCCATACTCAACCTCAGCATCGACGACCTTGGCATAGATCTTCTTGTCCAACGCTGTTTTGAACTTCTTCATGTCAAGCTTCAACTGCTTGGCATAGGAGAGTAGGTCCTTCTTCTTTAGCTTCTTCTTCGCAAAAAGAAGATCGTGGTAAGCCCAGAATTTTCCTTGCGCCTTTGCTGCAAGAGAAGCCTGATGCGCCAAAGGTGCATCCTTGTGAAAACTCAGGGGGTGGTGTCGAAAAACGATCCGGACTTTGCCCGGGAATGCTCTAACGGTCTGTTTGGCAACCTTGCCAAATGATGCGCAGAACGGTCATTGAAAGTCCGAGAACTCGACAATCGTGACAGGTGCGTCAGGATCGCCGTAGATCGCCGGATTCTTTCCTAATGCCACCGTCGTTCGCGATACATTGCCCGACGGGGCAGACTTTACTTTGGAGCCCAAGCTGGGCTTTTGGTACACTTGCTGTAGTGAACCAAACTTCTTGTTGGTGTCGCTAATTGGCGGTGGGGAACTCCCAGGACTGCCGCTGTACGGGTCTTTGCACCCAAACAACGACAAGGTCAGTAATGGTACCAGCCACAACTGAAACCTCCGCCACGACGCCACTCGGTGAGTGTTCATCGCAACTTGCATCGGTATCGATTCTCCTCTTTTTGGATCGCACATCAATTCACATGATCGTCTCATACCATGACAACGCACCCGTATGGATACCTTGAAAAGGTTGGCTATACTACCGCACAACAAAGGAAGAACGCAACCTATTTCAGTTCATCGCAAAAACTTTTCACTCCCTCACAAACTCGCTCCAACCACAGCCCTCAACCGGCCTTCACCAAGTTCCCTATCCCGAAAGAACTCCATGTATGAAGATCAAAAATCGTGCGTACGACAGATCGCCACCACTAGAATCCATCTCCCGAAAGAACTCCATGCATGAGGTGTTGTCAGGGTGGATGATGCTACAAAAAGACGGCAGTTGGTGAAATAGGTTGTAGATGTTTTGTTTTGCCAGCGGTTGGCAAAACAAACGGAACAAATCCCTTTCCGCTCCATACCATCCAGACATACGACGGGTCATCCAATGGTTTCGCAAAACGGAATGTGGCCTCAGAAGGCCGACCACTTTTCCCTAACTTCGTAACTGTAACAGTAATATCATTGTAGTGAATCACTTGTCCCACACGAAAGGAAAGCTTGGTGCTGCGAACAAGAAACCGTGTCGAACGATCCACCAGGGCATCCCCTGCTTTTAACCGAAGAGTATATGGGTCAATTCGGTGGATGTCCATGGCTTTGAGAGAGATACTTAGCTGACACAGAAACTTGGGCTGTGGCTTATTGGCCAATGCACTCATCGCAAACATGGTGTGTGCTAAGAACCCTGGGGAGTGGAGCAAGATCACCTTCTTCTTTGTGACTTCAGGAGTTTTCGGCAGAGAGTGAAAAGCTCGGGCTTCGAGCTTTCCCAGAAAAAAAGGTGCCCATGATTTGAGAGGTAAGAAGGCAGTCGCGAGGTACACATGGCACACCACAAAAAATGCCGCCAGGGTACAGACTCCCCACGATCGAGAAGGGGCTCGACGCTCGTGCATCACATCGGTCACTTCGGCCTTAGGGTAGGAGGCGTTGTAGCGATAGCCAATGAATTGAGCGATCAAGCCCATAGCTCCGATACCAACTCCAAACAAGATACGATCGTGAGGAAACGTAGCACAGATGGGCAAAACCGAGAGCATCATGCCAAGAGCCCAAAACCGAGCCATGGCATTGCGACGAAGCAACGGTACGAGGGTCCAGGCGATGAGCCCAAGAAAGAGAGCTCCAAACGTCGCCTGAATGATGTTGGTGGTGTGTGAGTTTACCATCCAAAAGTCTGCACTCACGAAGGTCCATTGAGCCAACAAAAGGGTGGGCAATCGTTCCAAGACCGCCAAAAAGAAACGCAGTGGTTCACCGAGAGGATCAATATAAGCGCCGGACTGAATCGCACCATATCCAAGAACGTTGTACAGCAACCGCCAAGCGACAACCACGACGGCATAAGGGAGCAAGGGCAGAAACCGTTTCCATGAGCGAGCGGTATCCAAGAAGACAGAGTACGCAAACAAGTAGGCTGTCACAAACAAAGTAAACTCGGCGGTACAGAGGCCCACCGCCAGGAGGAGTGGCCCCAACAGCCCTCCCCAAGACCAGCCATCTCGACGCCATCGTTGGTGAACGATCATAGTGAGTATCGCAAAGCTCGTCGCCATCAGGGCATTGCGGTTGGCCAAAAATCCGACACCTAGCCCATGTGCTTCGTCCACAGCATAGAGAAGACCGGCCAGACCGGCCACCCATGGAACCGAAAGAAAGCCTCTGTACAAAGCAGAGGCAAGCAACACCAGAATCGCGAGCCACAACGAGGTATGCAGATGCATCAACACAGGTCGATTGGGCCATACTTTAAAATCCAGCCAGTGTGTCAGAGAGCTGAGCGGGCGAAAGAAGGCAAGTTGCAGTTTGGGTGCCGTCCACCAGGGATAAGCACCGCTTTGAAGCAGCGCCTTGCGATTGTCATCCGAGATAAAATGAAACAAATCCAGAGGTCGTTCTTTGGAAAAAAACAAATCCAGGGGTCGCGCATCGCTGTAGTGTGGGCTCTTCTGCCCTTCCACTTTAAGCTTCTGAAGTTGGTCGTCCAACACCAGCCCAACAAACAAAGTGGGAAGGGTTAAAAGCACGGCCAACAAGGCCCATACCCAGCCAGATGAGGGGCTCGATAGGAAATGACGCCACCGGGGTCGCTCCAGCCAAGAGAGAGATGTTGGGTCAGCTTTCCGCTCTTCCACAGACAAGGGTGGGGTTTCCATGGCAGCAGAGGGGAGTTCTTCTGGTACATACTCCAACAGCTCTTCCAAGGAAGCCTGGAAATGCGAGAGCAACGAAGCGGCCTCATCGCGAGTAACGGCTGTCTCTTTGTAATTGATGTTAAAGATCAACTTACCCTGGTACCGAATGACAGTCACTAAAATACCATGACGCGGTGTGATGGGCGTTGTGATAAGGATCTCATCGATCTTCCACCCCTCCCCTTCCAACGTGGGGATCTTCAGGGGTATCAGATTGGAGAAGTTAACATTGTCGGGTGCATTTCGTTTCCCAAACACATGGCTTTTTAACTGATCCATCGCCAGACCTTCCACGAGTTTCTGCTCGATAAGAAGGCGCTTTATGGGCAACTGGGAGTCTCGTTGTTTGAGGATTTGTTGATGAACAGAGCGTGCTAGCTCTTCTGTGGGTGCTTCCTTGCCAAGCTCCAGTTGAACTTCCAGCGTCGCCAGATGATTGGCAAAAGACCGAAAGCTACCATCTCGTGGGCGCGTCTCCATCGGCATGGTACCTACTGTTTTACCAAGTTCACGCCCCATCTCTCGATGCCAGCGTCGGTTGGCATCAAAGACCGCCGCCATCAACACCGAGTTTAAACTGACCCCATATTCGCGACTTTTTGGCTTCCATATCTCCAGAGTCTTGTCCGAGATCACCCAGTGTATCGTGCCATTTCCACCGGTATAATCGTTGGATTCGTTTTGCAAGAGATGAGTCGTAGGTCGCAGCTGCCGCCTCAACAACATCCCAACAAACCAGTTAAATCCGGCCGATTCAAACGTCTTAATCTCGGATTTTTTCAATCCCAGCGCATCGCGTTCTGGAAGTCGATGAATGGGTTCCAGTTCCTCAGCAGAGGGGCGATGACCTGCACGCGCTGCATTCAAATAGAGAGCAAAGTCCTCCAACAACTCAATAAATGCTCGACCATCCGCAATACCGTGATGCTGACGAAACAGCAAACGAGAGCGATCTTGGTGTGTGCGGACCCATGTCAGTGTTACCGGTGGATCTCGAAAAAGGTCTGTGTGTCGGTTAAGGTGCTCCAGCAGTAGCTCTTCCAGTGTTTCCTTGGGAGCATCCCGTAAGTCCACCTCCTCGAAGATAGAATCCAATGTGAAGTCTGTATTTTGAGCATAGCGAAATGTGGTGGCGTATTCAGGATGGCCGTCCAAAGACTGCACAAGCATGGTCAGTGATGGATAGCGTGTGACAACATCGGCCATAGCCGCTCGTATATGTGCAGGATCCAGCGCCCCCTCCACCACGAGTTGCCAGGTCGGTGTACCCGAACATCCGTTGTCACCGTTGGTTACGGCGATAGCTCCCTTGTCGATATAGTCACAAGGATAGGTTAGCCCATCGTCGGAAGGTGTTGTGCTTTGACACCAACGAGAGTCTTCATGGGGTTCCGGTGCGCTGCGAGCCGCAAGCATTCCAGCCCATACAGAGGCCAATCCACCCACCACAGCCGAGTAGACTCCCTTGAACCAAAGAAACGGCCACGTTTGCAGTTGCGAAATACCTTGTTGAGAGAAAAAAAGGTAGATCCCTCCAACCCACACAAGAGTCAACACCAAAGCAAACAACAAACCGCCCAGGCTCAGGTTGCGCTCCAACCACAAAAAGATTCCAGCTTTGCCATAACCAGGGATCCGTCCGGCCCGCGCTTCGCGTCGGACCACCGGAGCCACCGCAAGATACGAAAAAAAGGCAATTAAAAATGTACCTATCGCAGAGTCCACAACAATGCTCGCGAGGCCCAACAAAGGAATTTGAGGATCGCCTCCATAGATGACCCAACCAAGCAAGAGATTGATTGCAAAATTGAAAAACAAAGCACCAGGCAGAAGTCTGACAATAGCAAAACGGGCAAACGTCGAAGGAGAAGTAGCTTTCATCAATATCTCACAGTCACAACCTGCACACTTCAAGGCAGTAAAAAAGGCAATACACCACGGGCAGTGCTTTGTGATACGAAGCTTTGCACAAGCAGCAAAACACCCGCCTGAACCGGAATGTCATTCACAGGAGGAGGCTACGTTGGGAGCCATCTGAAGTCAAGCGACTTTGTTCCTGGACCCACCCATTGCTACGCTGATGATATTCGCTTCTGAAACTACCGTTCTATTTTCTCACTGATGCGTTCCAGCCGCATCTAGAACACTGACCGGTTTGCAAGGTCTAGTCATGACATAGTGACTTATCCTTCTATTTTCTCACTGACGCGTTCCAGCCGCATTCCCCGGCTGGCCTTCACAAGCGTCCATGTTTTGGGGGTAAGCAGTGGTTGAAGATGCTGCCAGAGTTTATCAATAGCAAGGAAGTGAACAGCATGATCTGCAGACAATCCAGCGTCTTGTGCACCACGGATGAGATGTGACGACAGAGGGCCAAAACCAAGCAGGTGAGTCACGCCTTGTGACGCAGCAAAGCGGCCCACCTCCGCATGAGCTTCCTCTTCCCCCGGCCCCAGCTCCAACATATCACCAAGGATGGCGATGCGAGTCTCAGACTGCCCTAGTTCCTGAAGTGTTCGCAACGCAGCCTGGCAGGAGTGAGGGTTGCTGTTGTAACAATCGTCGAGCAAATGGATGCCTCCCGAGGTCTCAACATGACGCATTCGTCGCCCAGTCGGTTTCACAGCAAGAAGTCCTGCACAAATGGCCTCTGTTGAGGCTCCTGAAACCAGGGCTGCTGCGATCGCTGCCAAAGCATTGGAGACTTGGTGACGCCCAACCAAAGGTAAGTGTATCGAGAGAGAGTATGGCACCGGAGTTAATCCCTGAACAACCACATCAAAGCGAAAACCATCAACACCCAGAATCACAAGCTCTTGTAGACAAACGGAGGGCTGACCAACAGGAATGGACGATTGCTCTTCTTTCAGTGAGGAAAAATACACCTTGCGACAATCCAAAGAGTCGGCAAGATCTCGAACATAAGGGTCATCCGCATGAATCACGGCCCACTGTTCGGCACCCAAAGCATCAAACAATTCACCTTTGGCTCGCGCCACCCCCTCGATGCTACCGAGCCCTTCGAGATGAGCTGACGCCACACAAGTCACGATACCGACGTCTGGCTTTGCGATCTTTGCCAACTGTGCGATCTCACCAAAGGCGTTCATACCCATCTCCAACACCGCATACCGGTGCTCTTGTCGCAACCGAAACAAGGTCAAAGGCAAGCCAATCAAATTGTTAAAGTTACCTGCGGTGGAGAGAGTGGGTCCCATCTCGCGTAGAATCGAGGCGAGCATTTCCTTGGTTGTTGTTTTGCCATTGGAGCCCGTCACTGCAATGGTTTGAAGTGCTGGAAAGCTCGCCTTGTATCCCGCTGCAATCGCGCCCATTCCCCGAAGCGTATCCTCGACCTGAATCACAGCCACATCGGGGGCAAGACCCTGTATCGGTCGGCTGACCAACACAGCCGTTGCACCTACGTCCACGGCCTTGGCCAGAAAGTCATGGCCGTCGCGCTCCGCAACCAAAGCGATAAACAACTCGTTGGCTTGTAGGGCGCGACTATCGTTGCGTGCGCCAGAGAGTTCCCTCTCCACGGAGCCTTGTAGCAAAGAACCACCCGTCCAGGCGACCACATCGCCCACGGAAAACAAGGCATTGTCAACAGGCTCGACAAAGCCCGCATGCACAGCACGCTCTGTGATAGCTTGCTGTGCGATACGACGATCGTCAAAGGGGTACTTGGTTGTGCCCACCACTTGGTAATCTTCATGGCCTTTGCCTGCAACCAGGATCATATCTTCCGGTTGAGCCCACTGGATGGCCTGTCCAATGGCTTTGCGTCGATCGAGCACCACAGCAAAGCCCTCGTTGCCCTTCGGAGGCTCCGAAAATAAAGGCAACGCAGGCTGGTGAGGTCGCACACCTTCGAGAATCTGGTCGACAATCTGCTGTGGGTCCTCGGTTCGTGGATTGTCGGAGGTGACAATGCAAAGGTCTGCTCCCAGAGCAGCAGCCTCACCCATTGGCTTGCGCTTGGTCGTGTCGCGATCACCACCACAACCAAAGACTGCGATAAGTCGCCCGTTACAGAGAGGTCGCAAGGTCGCAAGAGCTTTCTTCAAAGCATCGGGTGTATGTGAATAATCAACAACAACCTGAAAGCCCTCGGGGCTGCTTAATCGCTCCATTCGACCTGGAATATTGGACAACGCCCGAATGCCCTGTTCGATCGCAGCGATCGGTGTCTCCAGAGCCAACGCAAGACCACAAGCCAGCACGAGATTGCTGAGATTAAATGCCCCCAACAAAGGGCTCTCCACAGAGACCTGCCCCATGGGTGTTTGCACAGTCGCACGAATCCCATCCAGACCAATCCGCTGCTGTGTGACGACAAGATCAGCAGATACAGCAGGATCAACACTATATGTCCAAACAGGACAAACACATCGGGTCCGAATCGTAGCAGCGGCAGGTTCTCCTGCGGGTAAGACTGCTCGCCCTTCAGGGTTGATAAGCTCCCAGAACAGCCGGGCTTTTGATGCAAGATAATCATCCCAATCTTTGTGGTAATCGAGGTGATCTTGTGACAAATTGGTAAAGCCTGCCACGTTGAAGGGCATACCATCCACACGATGCTGATGCAAAGCATGAGAGGAGACCTCCATCACCAAGTGTGTTGCGCCATTTTGCTCCAACCGCTCCACAGTCTGCCACAACAACTCCGCTGAAGGTGTGGTGAGAGGTGCGGGTAAAACCATATCACCCACACGATAGTTCACCGTACCAAGAATACCTGGCTTTCCTCCCGCACTCGCAAAAATCGACTCCAGAATATAACAGGTTGTGGTTTTTCCATTGGTACCTGTAATCCCCACCACATGCTCACCCAAAGGTGCCTTCAAAGGCCCCCACAGCTCCGCTGCGATCAGAGCAATGGCTTGTCGCGTATCAGCCACTTCCCCAACAGAGGTCTTTGGACTCCACGACGGTCGACTCCGCCCCGCCAACACGAGAACGGCCAATGCTCCCGTACGTCGAGCAGCATCAACATAGTCATGCCCGTCTCGTTGCTCCCCCTGAATCGCCACAAACAACGTCGTCTCATCAGCCTGACGAGAGTCTGATGTCACTCTGCGAATCAGAGGATCATTCTCCCCACCAACCCATACCCCACCTATCTTCTCCAACAAAACCGAAAACTTCTGTGGTGCTGACATTCTTTCCTCTTCTGATGGACACATATGGAAATGAAATGGGAGTGAATTCACATGTGAACCGTTTGCACGATATAGACGACAACCCATCTGTTCTAACGATGTGCAGATGTCCAAGATTGCTGAACCTGCATTCCTTAACTCTATCGCTCTACATATGGTAATATCTTGGATGATCCGAAAGACGCAAATTCACAACCCGTTTCCCTATACTGCGAGCGATACTATGTTGAACTTATCACAAGAGATATGGCAGCAAGCTGCTGATGCTATCCGTGAAGCGGATGCTCTTTTCATCGGAGCTGGTGCCGGAATGGGTGTCGATTCAGGGCTACCCGATTTTCGTGGAGATCAGGGATTTTGGAAAGCTTATCCCCCTTTTCGCAAACAAGGTTTATCGTTTATCGATCTAGCCAATCCTCAATGGTTTGCCAAAGATCCTATGCTGGCCTGGGGTTTCTACGGACATCGCCTCCATCTTTACCGCAACACCCAACCCCATGATGGATTCTCCATCCTGCTCAACTGGGGACAACAATTGCCTGCGGGCTATTTTGTCTACACCTCAAACGTCGATGGACAGTTCCAAAAAGCAGGATTTGATGCAAACCACATTCTGGAATGTCATGGCTCCTTACATCATCTGCAATGCACAACAACATGTAAGCAAGAGATCTGGGATGCCTCTAAAATTGAAGTAGCAGTTGATGAAACAAGCTTCCGGGCAAAAGCCCCCCTACCTAGATGTCAACATTGTGGCCAACTCGCTCGCCCCAATCTTTTAATGTTTGGAGACTGGCACTGGAATAGCCACCGCACCGATCGTCAAGAGAGACGATTGGATGACTGGCTCAAAACACGGCATGGCCAAAAGATCGTTATTATCGAATGTGGTGCAGGAACAGCCATTCCGAGCGTGCGGGTCGCTTGTGAACAGATCGCAAAGACACACAACGGAACACTGATTCGCATCAACCCACGCGAAGCTCATGGTCCCCCCAACTGTATCAGTATTTCCACCGGCGCCCTTGAAGCCCTCCAAACCATCCATCAGAATCTTACTCAAAACCCCAACATTTAGAGAATCCCGAGTGTTTCGGAACATTGAGACGCTGAGACTTGCACCGCATGGGAGTGCGCCCAAAGAAGCACAAAACGAAAAATCGACACTCTCAAAGCCCTGTTGGAGAGTTCTCACAAAGCACGACTTCGGGAAAAGCAGCAAGATGAGGCCAGGGAAAGGAGCCAAACGAGAAATGATAGATTTGTTTCACCTAGATTCCCTGGGATACAGGTAGTAGACTTCACCCGCTTTGATTTGGTCTCACAAGTCTCCATCCATTCTTTCGAAAGTTTCTGCTCTCCTGAGCTTTCCTCAGCCATGTTTCGCATAATGGTTCTTCTTGCGCTTGCGCTTTGCGGCTTGGATAGCTGCTCGGACTTGAGCTTCCCTCAGCCATGTTTCGCACGATGGTTCAAAACGACACGATTGTTCCATCCACCCATTGTATTACGACAGCGACGACAACATAATCGACAAGGGTACAGATGTTCAGAACGATACGATTGTTCCATCCACTCATTGTATCGCTCTGCTCTTTTATTCTATATTCTGTGTGTGTTGCCTATCGAATATCGAACACAAAACAAAGGAAGTTCCATGTCTCGTAGCAAGTATGGGTTGTTTGTCATAGTAGGTCTTTCCTATGTGTTTTTGTTTGTGAACTGTCCAGGTTCACCTTCCGGAGAGCAAGCATCCAAAGATGGCAGTGTTGAACAATTAGCTGACACAAAGCCCCACGAGCCATTCATTTCAGATGAGGCAATACAGGATCAGACGCCGAGTGCGATCCGCATCAAACAGGGTCCATATACGATGGAGGTCAGGCAAGCCCCTTGGGTCTTGCGGCTGTTGAACAACGGCCAAGAGATGACTCGCATCGCGCTGGATGGTTTTCAGTTGGGCTGGGTACGTGACTATGACGCAGGGTACAACTACGACCCCTTCTGGCTTGCTCCAACTCGCAACCAGAAGGCCATACCTATCCCTGGCCTCAAATGGTTTAAGCCCCGATCGGCCAAAGTACTGGAGGCAACAACGACAAAGCTCCGGTTTTCTTTTGCTTATGACCAGAATATCACAGCGACATTGGACATCAGCATCGAACGAGACGGTACCTTCGCGTTGCAATGGCACCCAACCAAAACAAAGCAAGTTGTTTTGATGCGGCTACAATGCAAGGTCGATGACAGAGAGAACTACTATGGCCTCGGTGAGTATTTTGACCAAGTCGCCCATCGTGGAAAGCTACGAGCTATGCAAATAGAGATCGACTTCAAGTTAGAAAGTAGCTACAACGAGGCCCATTTTCCTGTCCCATTTTTCACAGGAACGAAGGGCTGGGGTTTGTTTATCAAGTCGTACTGGCCGGGTGTTTTTGATATGGGTCGCAAAGATCCTAGGATGATAGAAGTAACATATCACACCAACCAGATGGACTTTTATCTTCTCGCTGCCGACCACCCACTTAAAGTGCCGGGCCTCTATACAAGAATAACAGGAGCACCCGCTGTTCCTGCACCATGGGCCTTTGGTACGATGCTGTGGCGCGATGAAAACAAAGACCAAGCTGAAGTCCTTGAAGATGCCAAACAGATCCGCAAAAATGACCTAGCTATCAGTGCCATGTGGATCGACCGACCTTATGATGTCGCTGTCAATAATTTTGGCTTCGATAAAAAGCGATACCCCGACCACAAGGCGATGATCGCAACACTTCACAAACAAGGATTTCGACTGGGTCTGTGGTCCACTCCTTATGCCGAAAAAAAAACAGACATCCATCCATTCATCAAAGACAAAGGTTGGTTTGTACAACTGGGGCTTCGTGCTTTAAACAAATGGAGTAACCCGATTGATTTTACCCATCCTGAAGCGTTGGCGTATTGGAAAAAACAAGTCAAAAAATACACAGACTTGGGGATTGAAGGATTTAAGCTAGATTATGGTGAGGATATTCAAGTGGGTCTGGGTGGTGTGGGTCGTCCAATCAGTAAGTTTCACAACGGTGAAGACGAGCGCACGATGCATCACAAGTATATGCTTTACTACCACCAAGCCTATGCTGCAAACCTACCCAAAAAGGGAGGCTATTTAATTTGTCGTGGAGGTACATGGGGCAGTCAGAAGTATGTCTCCATCGTATGGCCTGGTGATCTGGACACAGGCTTCCAAACCCACTACCAATGCACGGACAATGCACAACTCAATGGTCGATGTTGGGTGGGTGGCTTGCCCGCCTCCATCATCGGCGGCCTCACCCTGAGCCAGAGTGGCTTTCCCTTCTATGGCTCCGATACAGGTGGTTACCGCCGCAGTCGCACCAAAAAGCGTGCCTTCATTCGTTGGGGACAACAAACCGCGCTCTCCATGATTATGCAAATCGGTGGTCCCGACCCCAACGTCAATCCCTGGGATTTCACAAAATACAAAGACTCCCAGTTTGACCGTCAAGTGCTCGATAACTTCCGCAAATACATCCGACTTCACACACGCTTGTTTCCTTACTTCTATACCTATGCACAAGCAGCCCAACATCATCAAGTCGGTCCTGTTCGCCCCTATGGAATAGCCTTCCCCAAGGAGGGTTATCACCCCAATGACCAGTACCTTTTGGGCCCTTACTTAATGGTCGCTCCTGTTGTGACAAGCAAAGACGAGCGCGAGATCCAGATGCCCCAAGAGCACAACTGGATCGACTTCTGGAGCCAGGAACTCTACAAAGGAGGAAAGAAGGTCTCCTACAAAGCTCCCTTGGATGTCCTACCCCTCTTTCTACGCAGTGGCTCCATTCTTCCCTTGCTTCGCCCCGATATCGATACTTTATCTCCCTCAAAGGTAGCAGGTGTCGTCTCGTACGCCAACGATCCAGGTCGCCTCTATCTAGCCATCGTTCCAGGAGAAGACACACAGCTCAAGCTCTTCGACGAAACAGAAATTCGTCTCAAACAAGAAACCAGACTCACCATCAAAACCAAAGCAGGTAAGACCTTTACGCAAGGTTATATGCTCTCCGTCTGGCGTTACGACAGCATCCAAAAGGTCCAGGCCAACCAAAGAGAACTCCCCTCTGTCAACAGCACAAACGCTGTCAATGGTTGCAACAAAGGTTGCTGGTTTTGGAATAGCTCTATGAAGAAGCTATGGATCAACCTTCCACAGGGTACAAAGTATTCCATCGATATCCAGGGAGTACAGAGAAAGGATTCAAAATAGATCTCCCCTATTTCCCCACCACAACATAATACCAGGGTTGGGATTGAAGCCGTACAAAAACCACAAGCTTTGGGCCTTTCGTGGTTTTCATAAAGAAGTACCCCTCTTTGTATTTTTGTTTCATATACTGACGTAGAATGGAGCTAGAGAATGTGTTCATATCTCGTGGTTGATTAATAATTTGACGACCCATCACGCGTTGATAAATCCGACCGGTTTGCGCCACAATCTTCCCATTTTCTTGCAGCAGGTAGCTCTCTTTCATCCATGGTTTACCGAACATCACTCGTCGTAAGGTTGAAGCCATTTTGTTGACGCGTAGATCAATTCCCGCAACGGCAAGAAAGGTACCTTTTGAATCAAAGATCGAGGTCGTACATGCCATAAGCACAGCTCGGATTTTTTGGGAGCTGACATAAGGCTTACTCCAATGAATACCACGTTTCCCTGCAACAGCTCGAAACCAGGGCCTTTGTCGAGGGTCATAATGCTTGGGGTAGCTTCCGCGACCTGGAAATAACATCATCACACCTTCCCGTGTAGCTACAAAAGAAGACAACAACGGCAGGTGTCCTTTGATAAGCAATCTTCTGGAAGGGAGAGATAGCTCGACTCGCTTGGAATCAAATACAACATCTCGCAAGCTCCTCTGCAACAGTGCCAAACGTTGAAGCAATGGACGTACGGAGGCTTCCTTTGTTTTGGGAGTTAACTTAATCACAGGCCAGCTTGTGCTGAGTTTATCGCGATAGAGTTCAGACCATTGTAGATCAGGTGGGTGAAAGTTGCGATGCAGAAAATAAGGTGTGGCTGATGGAGTGCCATGCAGCAAAGCCATTTGCGCGGTATGAGCTAGACGCTCCAGCAAACTCTCCCACTGAAAAAAACGTTGATCCACTTGGTGACTCAGCCGGGCCACAACCAGCAATTGGTGAGCTAGTTTTTGTTCCTTGTGCTGCGTTCTCACCTCAACTTCTTTTTGGTGATACAACCACCAACCATTCAAGCCGATGAGCAGGAAAACAAGCATTACAATCGCAAGAACCACACGCTCTTGATGCTTTCTCATCGTACGCAGCAAAGCCCGCACCGGAGGCTCTCTTGTAATCGAGATCGCTTCATCCCGAAGATATCGACGAAGATCATCGGCCATCGCAGCAACAGACTCGTATCGTTCTTCGGGAAGTAAGGCTGTCGCTTTCTGAACAATTGCCCGCAGGTCGGGAGGAATAGAGATATTACTAGAGCGATGTCTCAGTTCTTTAAGTTTCCCTTTCAAAGCATGTTCAAGGATCACAGAACGCTTGCCTGAAGGAAGAGCGTTTTGCAAAGAGACCAATTCAAACAAGATCAGCCCCAAAGCATAGAGGTCGCTGCGTTCATCAAGAGTATCGAGTTCCGCTCTCGCCTGCTCAGGTGACATATAGCGAGGTGTACCCACCAAATGCCCAGCCTCTGTATGAAAGACATTGTTTTCTTCGAGAACAAGTCCTGAGGTGGAGCGGGCCTCTTCCTTGTGGCTCATGAGACACGCAACCCCCCAATCCACCACATACACCTCACCGAAATGGCCCAGCATCATGTTGTCAGGTTTTAGGTCACGATGCAAAACCCCCTTACTGTGAGCATAAGAGACAGTATCACAGACTTTGAGAAAGTACTCTAACTGTGTAGACAGAGAGAACTCCTCAGGCAATGAGCCCGACTCTGCGCCCCCATCTTCATACCACTGTTTGATCGTTGTCAGAAGGTCATCCAGTGTCGATCCCTCAACAACCTTCATCGTATAAGCAGGAATATTCCCTTCTCCAGAGACCAAGGCATAAACAGGCACGACCCCTGGATGGTCCAGTTGTGCATTAATTTGCGCTTCACGCAAAAATCGCTGAACCAGCTCGGGCTCCAACCCCTTCTCTGGATGCATGCATTTGTAAGCCACTTGACGCATTAATGTCGTGTCTTTTGCCAGATACACATTCCCCATTCCGCCCTTGCCCAAAAGACTCCTTAACTCCAGAGAATTCTGTTTTTCCAAAACGGGCATGGGTGTATCTAGCACCTCTCGCCGACTCCCCTTGATCTCCTCCTGCCCCTTCCCCTCGTTCAAAGTGTGCTCCCTTGACTCCTGAAAAGAATCCAGGGAACCTTTCGTAACACGAACCGGCCTATCCGAGTTGGAGTTCGGTCCACCTTCTTCCAAAGCAAACGAGTCAGGTCGCATCCCAGACTCCTCCATTCGACGACGCGCCTGTTCAGGCGACATCTGCCGCAATGGCTTTGTTTTTCGAGGAGGTTGTTTCACGACAGATGTATTTCCAAGAGATCTTTGTTGCCGTCGCAAGCCACCCACAAGGTATTGGTCCCGGAGAAGGACAAGCCTTCGGGTTTGCGACTGTTTCCCAAAGGTAGCTTGTAGTGTCCCAACGTTTGGAGTTGGGTGCTCTCCAAGAGCCCCCCAGGTCCGGCGGACAGGGACGTTTTCAACGACATCTCCACAATGCTGCGAGACTCATCGCTCAGTAAAAACAGGTGCCCTGTGGTGGGGTGCACTGCGATGTCACTGATGTCAGAGAGGCGTTTTAAGGCTGATGCAGGAGGAGTTAGGATCTCAATTTCCTCCACTTCAGGAAGAGAAAAGATACCGATACGACGAGGGAATCCTTCGTGAACAGCGACAAGACAGTCTTCACCTGTTGGAGAAAATCGACCGGGTAAGACATCAATACCTTCCCAGCCTTTGTTGGCGCTGGCTCCCAAACAAGGAAGCTTCCCTAACGTTTTGGGTGCGCCAAGCGATAGAATACCGTTGTTGTCGGAGATCGACATCGCAACAACTTTGCGTGTTCTCTCCGAAACGGCATACGCTTGCGTCCCGTCCACAGACAAGCAAATCCCTTCCAATTCCGTGAGTTTTTTATGACGTTTGGAAGAGAGGATCGTTTTGA
>JALTMC010000139.1:0-7256 GCA_027005175.1 Myxococcales bacterium | reverse complement strand
GGGATAACTTGCCATCACACCGCGTTGGTCATCGACAACAAGAAATCGCCCACCGGACAAGCTGGCCAAACCACTTGCTTCAGGTACACTTAAACGATGTGTGGCAACATACTCCATTTCCATCGGAGCAGGTGCTGTAGAGACACCAAACTCCGCCTCCACAAACTCGGTAGCGTCAGCGGAAAAGAGAGATATATTCTCATGCACAAAGGAGTCCAGAAGGCTTCGCTCTGAGGAGGAGATCTTAGGGCCTGCTGCTTCACGTAAAACGGCGACATCATCCGCATCTATCGAAGTTTTATGTTGTAGCGACACAATCGCCGCAGACAGTCGGCTCACGGACATGTTGCACTCTCCTCCATGGCTCCTCCATGACTCATTCAAACCACATTGACATCCTGGAGTCTTGCAGTTACCCCAATTCATGTCAAGAAGCAAGAGCAACATTTCCCTGGAGAGATCGGAGCCTTGTACACAAAGAGTTAGCTGCACGAAATGCCTTGCCTACGATCGGTGACCACAAAGATGTGATGCGGCTCGAAGCCAAAGTTCATGTCCGCTCCACACGAAGTCGATTTCACTTCAATGAAACAAGCTGTAGTGGTAGCATCAAACTTTTCCGGGAAGCTGGCGAACCCAATATCAAAGAAACCCCGGAACTCGCAGCCAACAGCGATACACTCAAACCTGCTGACGCAGAAGCAATCCAAACATTGGGAGAGGGATCATCGCATCAAACTACGATGAAGCTGTCCATACCGACCTCTATGCACGCGGTAGCTCCGGTCAAAAGTGGGCCAACAACTTCGCCATTCTATCGGATGGCACCATCCATTCTTTACCCGCCGCACGACGCGACAAAGATGGTCGTGTCATCCTGACCAACCCTGCTCTAGCACGTGGAAAACGACTCCTCTATATGGGCCATCTCGACGTTCGTGGTGGCGTCGTTCAAAGCGTCGAAATGTCCGATCGCCTCTCCAAGCTCGCCGCGAAAGGAGACCAACAATTCATCGACCCCATCGCACTCCTCGATGCCTGGGGCTTTGAATTGTCCGACTCCCTCCAAAGATCCGCCGATATCGGTGGTGGTGTTCGCTTCAGCAACACCGAAGCTGGCACCCCCGTCCGCGACCTCGAAAACGATACCATCCACAACTCCGGTAACTAGCTTCTCTCCACCCTCCACAGATGCCAGAGAGACACAGCGATTTCATAACTTGAAGGTTTCCAATCGCATCCGCAGTATCACAAGCATTGCATACCGCAACGTCCATCTCCACCTTTCCTCCCCATCAATTCTCCATTTCTATTCGATTACAAATCCTTACCTTATTCAAAAGTGTGGTATCCTTCCTGCGTAAAACACAGAACTAGGTTGTTGGCCGCTTGAACTGGGTTGTTGGCCGCTTGAACTGGGTTGTTGGCCGCTTGAACTGGGTTGTTGGCCGCTTGAACTGGGTTGTTGGCCGCTTGAATATAGAAAGGATCTCCTATGAGTTGGATACAAGCAGTAGCTATCGAGAAGTTAGAGAGTAAGGGTAGTCTTTTATTTCGCCAGGAGCATCGACAGATCGTGATGTTTTTGATCGAGGGTGAGGTCTTTGCGTTGGACAATCGTTGTCCTCATGAGGGATATCCTTTGCAACAAGGGACAGCTGATGAAGGCAGTTGTATCTTGACCTGTCAGTGGCACAATTGGAAGTTTGATATGAAGACAGGTGAATGTGTGTTGGGTGGAGACCATGTGCGTACATACCCGACTCGTCGGGAAGGTAGCTATATTTGGTTGAATCTTGAGGAGCCTTCTGCCGAGAAGCAGCAAGCGACGATCTTAAAGGGACTTCGAGAAGCTATGGGGCGACAACAGTATGGACGGATATCACGCAGCATTACGAAGCTACATGCTGCCGGTCTGGATCCTGTGGTCGCATTAGAGCAAGCTATCGAGTGGACCTATGACCGATTGGAATATGGTACGACTCACGCATATGGAGCCTCAGCTGACTGGTTACAACGATACGATGATTGGGAGGGTGATATCGAGCAACAGATCATATGCATCACCGAAGCCATCGACCATATCGCTTTTGACACCTTGCGCCACCCTTCATACCCATTTCCAGAAGAAGTCCAAGACTTTAAGGGATTGGCTTTTCTCGATGCCATTGAAGCGGAAGATGAAAAGCAAGCCATCTCATTGATACGAGGAGCATTGCAAACTCACTTGACCTGGGATGACCTTGAGTACTGGTTCAGTAAAGCAGCTCTCGCTCATTACAATGACTTTGGTCACGCCCTAATCTTTGTCCTTAAAACAGGACAATTATTAAAGCGATTGGCCCATCTGAAACCGGAAGCATTGTTATTTCCTTTGGTGCGCTCTCTCTGTTATAGCACCCGTGAAGATATGATTCCCGAGTTTCATCGCTATGCTTCCTTTGTCAAGGAAACACCAGATCCTCTCGCAACACAAGATAGCTTACAGACACTCACCAAAGAGGACAAAGATAGCTTACAGACACTTACCAAAGAAGACAAAGATAGCCTACAGATACCTACCAAAGAAGACAAAGATAGCTTACAGACACTTACCAAAGAAGACAGAGATAGCTTATTCACGGCGTCTGTCAATCAAGCTATGACTTGGGTATCTTCTCATACAGAGAAATACACAGCACCTGAGCTATACCTTGTATTGTTGGAAGCCTCAGCACGCAATCTTTTGTTCTACAACACCGAGTACCAGGATGCTTTTGACAAGCCGGTGGGGCAAAACATTGGATGGTTGCACTGTACGCACGCGGTTACGTTTGCCAACGCAGTTCGTCATACCGCCACAAGATATCCAGATCTTTGGAGAGAGGGATTGTTACAAATGGCTTGTTTTGTAGGTAGAAACCAGTCTTATACAGACCGAAAGCAAGACACCGAAAGCTGGTATGTTGAAAGTGCCGATGAATGGATGACAGCAGCCTGGGAGCGAATTCTTGACCATGGCATGTTACCTCCCATTTTTTCAGCGCACCTTCTCAAGATGTGGTGTGCTGTTCGAGAAGAGATTGCAGAACTTTCCGAAGGCAATGAAGCAGAGAGGTCGTGTAAACGTCATATTCTGGCATCCTTCCATCGATTCCTCCACGCCCCTCTCAAGCAAAAGCATGTTCGCCGAACCGCCCGACAATCGATGAATTTAATCATGGGCTAAGGATGTATCAAACGGGATACATGCATGAAAAGGGAAGAGGGGTCCAGAATTTACTCTGGACCCCATATCGGGCAGATAGGTGATAAGCATTAAGGGGATTCTGGCGGGTGGGGAGCAGTTGGCCTTTGCGTGAGCAAAGAAGGGTTCGATCGTTCCCATCAAACATTTCAAAAACGTCACACTGTATGAAAGTACTTACTTCGTACTTAAACCATGGGAGTCATCAACGACTACGTCTTCGAAAACAGACCTTGGCACGAGAGCTACAAACAAGACCGTCGGAACAGTCGGCATCCGTATCACACGTTTTCATACAGATCTGACGACGCTTCGAGCATTTCATCCCCTGACCACAGTCTGTATCGGATTGACAAGAAACAGCATTGGGATCGACAGGTCGTTGGCAAAATTGTGTTTGGGTATTGCAGGTAAGATAACCCCCACAGTCAGCGTCTTTTTGACAAGACCGACGACACACCTGACGGTTCGTGTCACACTTTTGACCTTCTCCACACTCTCTGTCGCTCTGACACGTTGTGCGAACTCGACGACACACCTGACGGTTCGTGTCACACTTTTGCCCTTGTTTACAATCACTGTCACTCTGACATGTTGTACGAATTCGACGACACACCTGACGGCTTGTGTCACACTTTCGGCCTTCTCCACAATCACTGTCACTCTGACATGTTGTACGTGTCCAGCTTCGGTTGTTATTGTTGTTATTGTAAGTACGGCTGGAGTTTCTATTGCTATTGTTGCCTTCAAGACCTGCTCTATCTTTGGAATAACAAGCACCCTGTTGGCAAATAGAACCCTTGTTGCAATCGCGATCGGTCTGACATGACTCACCTTGGGAAAAGACTCCACCACAGGCTACAAGAGAACTACTCAATGCGGTTAGAATTGCGATAGTACGTACGATCTTCATGATGCTATCTCCCACTGTAGTGAGGTTCGCTGAAGTCATTTATGACCCCAGTGTTTGCTTTGTTCGCCTCTCCTCTCAGCAAAGTTCAGGCCAACCCAAAACCACACCACATAAACCACGGAAATAAAACAGAAAAAAAGACCCTACAAACAAGCAATCAAGTCGAACAAAAGTGACGTATCTCACAGGAAAAACAGTACCATCCTACCAACAAAGACTCCTCTCCTCCAATCAAAGGGAGTATGGCTGCTCCATCACTTATCCTTGCCTACCCCGACCTACCCCTATAGACATCCGATGCCTTGTTGCGTTATTTGGCTATTGTTTGTTGACGTGCTTGTCAATGGTTACTCTGAGCAAGACGATAATCAGGTTTCTTTTTTTCTAATAAAGAGAGTGCTCGACTTACCATTCTTCAGAAAAATGTACTTCATCGCTCACAAGGCGTACAAGCAACATCTTGTTATGGATGCATTGCATAGATGTAACACCCAACCTTCAATCACGACAAAGACCCGATTTGTCCTCACGCGAACTATCCGAGCCCAACGATCTTTCTGGAGCCCATCATGTTCCCCCACGCAAAAAAACCTGTCTCCCCTCTCCTCTGAATGGGTTCCACCCATTTTTACAGATCTACCTACCCATCTATGGTTCCCAAAGCAACGTATCAAAGAGTGAGGGGGCTTTCAAAAAGAAAGCCACGCTCGAAAATATCCGAGGAATGCTGGCTCCGTTCCCTGGGTAGAAGATTGAGTTGTGTAGAGATAGCCACCTGGAGTGGGGAGAAATGCACCCGCTGCCACCTCGACTTTTAAGATGGGATAAGGCTTCCAGATTATTTTTACATCCCACTCAAAACCAACAGCCCTCTCTCCTTTCCCAGAAGTATCTTGGAGGAACTTTGCATGGTTTCCACCACCGAGCAAAGCTCCTTTCTTTGCCCACAACCACGAGTGTCGAAAATCAAGTTCAACGCGCAACAAGGGGTGTGGGAAAAAGCCACCAACCAGAACAGGCTGAATAATGTTGCTGGCCGCAAACAGGTTCAATAGGCCATAAAACTTTCTACGGCTTGAATAAAGGGGGATAAAACCTGTGTGTTTGCTGTCAGAAGGATCGTCATCTCCGCTGGCGACCATAAACTGAACTCCCAGAAATGGTTTCAAGGAACTGGAAAATGTGTAGCGTAATACAGTTAAGCTAGCGAACCCATATGTTAGCTTACTTCGATATTCACCCAACTGTCCGAGTACATCTACACCAAGGAACAGGTTGCGATTCTTGACTTGGTAGCGAAACCCCACAATCCCAAGTCTGTGGGGTTTCGCAGGCTCTGCATTTACTGGAGCTTTCTGAAGAAAGTACGCATACGCATCGATGTTCATCGTTTTTGTCAGGTGGAAGCTTCCATAAAGACCCGCGAGGTCATCTCCTTCAAAGAAGCAACCTTCTGTACAAGTTTGTGTATCTTTGCGGACAATGCTCTCTCTTATTTTGAACCACATGGCATCCAGCCGAATGTGTTTTGAGAGGTAACTTGCCCTTATACCGTCAAAGCTTTGTCCCTGAGGAATGTATCCAGGATCCCCTAAAAAAAAGCTGTACCCATAGTTCAATTTGATCCGTCCAACTTCCAGCCTGATGGGCCAGCCGGACGGACGGTCGATAAACGCATAACCTTCAAAAAGAGTGGTACCCAAAAAAACTTCCCTATGAAGCTGGTGTTGATTAGCTGGTGTGAAGCGAATCTTTCCACCCTGACGCAGTCCATTTCCCCAGTAGCGAGCGTCTTGGATTGTCATCTTGAACCCAAGGCTTCGGTACATTCTTAGTTCTACGGAAAGACGAAGTCGTGTCGGTATATAGAAATCTGAATCTTCCAAACTTTGCTTAAAATCACCACGATTGCTTTGGTACTCGGGCCGAATAAAGAACTGTCCACGGAGTCGTATGCTCCAGGAGCGGTCTCCAAACCAATCAAACAACAAACCTTGTGATGGTGAATAGCTGCTCCTTCCACCTTTGTTTCGTGTTGTTGGGGGGGCTGTTCCTGCATTTGCCTCTTGGCCTAGAGAAAGCAGAACAAATAGGCATAGGAGAAGTCGCATCAACTTTTTCAATGATTCACCCTTTCTTAAGCTTTGTTGTGAGACATCGATCTTTGGGTCTCCAATAGATATCGTTTCGAGCAAAACTCATGCCGTATTTGTGAGGATACTGTTTCATTTTGTTTGCGCTGAGTGGTGGAGTCCCTTTGGACATTAAGTGTTTCATATGAAATTACACAGATGTTTCATTTTGAACACTTTGCAGATCCCAAAAACCCATACATGTACCATTGTCACATCCTTGATCACGAAGGCTCTGGAATGATGGGATAATTTGTTGTGGTCAAGTAACAAACCCACGTGGTTCGAACCGCCCTGTGGAGTAAACATTTCAATGAGTTCGCCAGCAAGCTCTTGGTGGAGTTTCGCAATTTTGGGCCAAACTCAAAATAGAGTGTTAATGATTTCAGTCAGTTACGCAAGGCAGATCGGCGGTTCGAACCACGTGGGCAAACCCCAGACCTGTTACTGAAAGTCATCCCTCCTATGATGACCTAAACCAAAAAAGAGCACTCCAATGGAGCACTCTTTTTCGTTCGAGTTCCTCCTTGTCCGAACCTTTTCAGGTCCATTCCAAGAAGTCAATCTATCCCATTTCAGATAGCGTTAAATCCCTGATTAACGAAACAGCCACCGGGCAAATCGGACACCGTCGTGTGTCACGTGGTGACGTGTGCGATCCCAAAAAGGGGGGGCAAATCTGTGAGAACTTGCTACTTGCTACTTGCCCTTAAGATAAAATTTACAGAGATTCAGTGCTCCCAATTTGTCACAAGACCCCTCCCCCTGTAACCTTATGATAGGACTACAATTTCCCCCTCCCCACCAGCGGTGGAGGAGGGGGATAGAGTTTATGATGTATAGCACCGTGTCACTTTCAATCACATGCGTTAGCTACCCCTTGTTTGTCATAAGACCCCTCCCCCTGTAACCTTATGATAGGACTACAATTTCCCCCTCCCCACCAGCGGTGGAGGAGGGGGATAGAGTTTATGATGTATAGCAC
>JALTMC010000138.1 GCA_027005175.1 Myxococcales bacterium | reverse complement strand
GGCTGAGTCTCTCGATGGATTTTCTCTGGAATCTCTACGTGTTGTACGCGGCTCTCCGTAACCCGACGTTCCGATTGTATTCTGGCTCTGGAGTCTGTGGGGGTAGGGGGTTGTGATAAGAATCCCCAAACAAGACCAAAGAGGAGCAAAAATAAGCCTATCGTTAATCCCCCCCAAGCCCCAATACTTTTGGTTAAGGAAGATGATCGCTTAAAGCCTACTGAGATTACAGAGATATTATCTTGCCCTGGTAGCTGTTTAGCGATGGAGTTTTGAACTAGAACCTGACAAGGATTTGTTGCTTCTTGCTCCATCACTTGTTGGACTTCTGCCATACTTAAGGCATTCGTTAGTCCATCACTACACAAAAGAAAGGTGTCACCTACTTGCCATGTCTCAGGCTGAGAAATGTCCAGGTCAGGGAGTTCTGGAAGCCCGAGGTGACTTGTCAGAAGGTGACGATCCCCGGTTTTTTGCAAGGCTTCTGTGTCACTTACTTGACCAGACTCTCTGCCTCGGTCAATCCGAGAACCTAAATTGTGGTCATGGTTCAAGCGCTCGAGCTTTCCATCTCGCAAGCGAAGAATGATGCTATCACCTACTGACATCCAGGTATAGTTCTTTTGATCCAAAATCAGGGCAATCAATGTTGTCCCCACCGTGCGTCCTTGGGCAGCTTGCAGGACAGCTTGATTCGCCTCCTGAGTGGCCTGATGCATTGCAACATCTACAGAAACACTCTGGTGGCTTTGACGTATGGACTTGGCAAACTGCTTTACGGCCACAATACTTGCAGCATCGCCACCAGCTAGTCCTCCCATTCCATCGGCTAGGACCAACACAAGAGATGAAAGAGAGCCATCATCATTCTCTATCGGCACGATGGCAAAATAATCTTCTTGTTGATTCCGCCTTCCTTGGTTTTGTTCGTTGCTAACCAAGAGAGATACGCCACCAAGCCTCATTTCATTATCCTCTCAACATGTACACGCAATTTTGATCGTCCTATTTGTAAAACATCTCCTGCTTCGATGCGTTGCTCCCCTTTGGTTGGCACACCGTTAAGTAGGGTTCCATTCATAGACTTCAGGTCTTCCACTAGTAGCTTTCCCTGGACAACAAATAAACGACAATGATGTGTAGATACCTCCGTGTCTCCTGTGAGTTGGACATCACCACCTCGGCCTAAGACAAGTCCAGCCTGCCCGATGTGATAACTTCCTTGATAAGGTTCCAACTGTACTTGTTCATTCAGTGGATATAATTGAATCACGGCTAGGGGTGGAGTACTTGCATTGGTGGGAAGCAAAGAGTTGGTTGGCTCGATGAGGCTATCTTTCCAGGTATGAGGGACATCGTCGGGGATTTGTTTGCGTCGAACGCGGATTCCCACCCATAGGAAGAAAACTAGGCTCACAATGCCCAGACCTGCCCAGAGCTTCGAATCCTGATACCATTGTGGTTTTTGTTTGGGCTTTTTCTTGGGAACACTCTTGCGACGTCTTGGAGGGTGTGGAGTAGGTTGATCAGATACCATCGTCGTTTGCCGACCGGAAGAAAACGACCGGCCCTTCTTTACAATCTTTACTATCAGGCGCTTCTGTTGTTGGTTTGGAAGAGTTTTGGGGGCGGAAAGATGAAGCTCGTATTCTTTGTCAAAGCGATGAATCAGCGAGGGTAACTCACGATCTAGTCGTCGTAGCCCTTGACTTTTTAGAAACATCCC
>JALTMC010000137.1 GCA_027005175.1 Myxococcales bacterium | reverse complement strand
GATCGATGGGCATGCTGTGAAGGTGTTTGCGGTTGAGCCACTTTAGTTTGTCGACCTCAAACACAGCACCAGAGTTGTTGAGGCGATCCAATGAGAAGGCGTCGATCAGGCCGTTCATATCGAAGAATTCACGGTCGTCGCCGGGGCTCCAGCCCAAGAGGGCGACAAAGTTATTGAGGGCTTCGGGTTGGTATCCTTGTTCTCGATAGTCTTCAACAGCGACATCATTTTGACGTTTGCTTAGCTTACTGCGATCCTTATTGAGTAGCAGGGGGAGGTGTACCATCTTGGGTGGTTCCCAACCAAAGTAATCATACATCACGAGGTGTTTGGGTACGCTGGAGAGCCATTCTTCGCCACGTATAATGTGGGTGATTCCCATATGGTGGTCGTCAATAACGCTGGCTAAGTGATAGGTCGGGTAGCCACCGCTTTTGAGTAGGATCTGGTCATCCACATGCTCTCTGCGAAATTCGACTTGCCCACGTAGAAGGTCTTGCATCACAAAGACCTCCTGATCGGGGATCTTGAGCCTGACAACATGAGGTACGCCTTCAGCGAGCCAACTCGCGACATCCTCTGCACTTTGGCTCAAGCTGTTTTTCATGTTCTCGCGATCGTAGAACACCGAAGGCACCTTTTGTGCCCGTTGGGCTTCGCGCATGGCTTCGAGTTCTTCTGCTGTGTCAAAGGCATAATACGCTTGCCCGTTGTCGAGCAGTTGCTGGGCAAAGCGGTTGTATATGTCGAGTCGTTCGCTCTGTGTGTAGGGGCCGTAGTCTCCTTCTTTCCCAGGGCCTTCGTCAAAGTCGAGGCCACACCAACGGAGGCTCTCAATCAGGTTTTCCACTGCGCCTTCCACATAGCGGTTGCGATCGGTATCTTCGATTCGCAACACAAAGACACCGCCTTGTTGGCGGGCAAATAAGAAATTGTACAACGCGGTACGCAAACCACCGACATGGAGATAGCCCGTGGGACTAGGGGCAAATCGAACCCGAACCGTCATGAAAGACTCCTGCTATTATGCTCTATTCAAAACCCGTATCTGGAAAGCAAGGAAGGACCTTCGGAAAACAAGGAAGGACCTTCTGTACTCTGAAGGACGTGCGGATTCTAGCCGACTCTTGCGAGAATGCAAGCCTCCTTCCTTTTCTCCCAAGTCAACGGACGAAACTTCGTGTCGAGCTGTTGCCGACGGATCGGCCTTCCTCTTCTCTCCGAGCCAACGGACGAAACTTCTTTGTGTGGGCTCCGATATTAAAAACATGTGTCACATCCTTTGAGACGGAAAGAACCTTGAAGGCAAGGTAGAAAGAACCTTGAAGGCAAGGTAGAAAGAACCTTGAAGGCAAGGTAGAAAGAACCTTGAAGGCAAGGTAGAAAGAACCTTGAAGGCAAGGTGGAAAGATCCTTGGAGGCAAACAAAGCTTCGGTTTGGAGAGTGCGAGGCTGGCCTTGTACGGTGCTTTCATTGTCTGGGCTTCTGTGCTACGCTGGGGAGACGCTCGAACGGTCTGGCCATGCTAGGAACCTGATTACTTTGTTGTTGCAAAAATAAGAAGTCGTGATGAGGAGTCTTGGTTGTGATGGTTGTGGTTGCGTGTCTACCTTGGTGTGGTGGACTGGGTGTCATACAAGGAGAGGATAAAAGAGCATGTCTGCGCATGGGCAGATTCTAACTTGTACAAATTGTGGTCGTGAAAACCCAGAGCAGGCTATCTATTGCAGTCGGTGTGGTGGTTCTCTCGCAGGAGATACCGATCCGCTGATTGGCAAGCAAGTTGGTAAATATGTGATGGAGCAACGGATCGGCGCAGGTGGGAGCGGCACGGTCTACCTTGGCTCCCATGTTCATCTGGGTCGTCGTGTGGCGATTAAGGTGTTGTTGCCCAACCTTGTGACGGATGATGAAAGTAAATCTCGTTTTGAGCGAGAAGCCAAAGTTTTGGCGGGTCTGGAGCATGAAAATGTCGTTACGATCATCGATGTTGGCTACCTTGAGGGGGTTGGTCCTTATATGGTGATGGAGTGGCTCGAAGGGTTGACTCTTTTTGAAGCCCGGCGACAACGAGGTTTTTTGGAGCTTCCTGAGATCCTTCCGATCATGGACCAACTCACATCGGCCATGAGTTATATTCATCTCGCAGGTGTTGTTCATCGAGATCTTAAACCGGAAAATATGATGCTGGTCTCTCGTGGAGGACAAAACTCTATCGATGACCTGTCCAGTCGCCTGGTCAAGCTGTACGACTTTGGCATTGCTTTATTTACTGCTGGAGATGACCGAAAGCTTACGGCTGCTGGTATGGTTGTGGGAACTCCTCACTACATGGCACCGGAGCAAATTATCGTGGATGCCCCTGTTGACTACCGGGCCGACCTCTACGCTTTGGGTGCGATCCTCTTTGAACTGATCTGTGGTCGCCCTCCATTTTGGGGAGCCAAGCGTCCTGTGGAAGTGATGGAGAGACACCTTCGTCACGACCCTCCCAATCTTTATGAGTTGCTCCCCGATCGCACTTTTCCTCATGGTCTCCAAAGCGTCATCGATCGTGCCTTGGCGAAGAAGCCTGGCGAACGTTTTCAGGATGGTCGTGACATGTACGACGCCCTCGAAGCTGCGATACTGGGACCTTCGTATGTGCCTTTTACTGTCGATCATGACGAAAAGACGGTTGTTCAAACCACTTCATTGTGGGATGTTCCTGAGCGTCTTGATGCTTCGACTCCTCATAGCTCTAGAGATTCTCAACCTGTTTTGCCTTTGGCTCCTTTGTCGTCTTTTGGAGATACTGGGGTCCCCGACCGTATGACTGGAAGTGGAGGCTTGCCTTTCCCTCCACTTGGCGTTGGGAATGATATGTTGAATACACCGACTCCCAATCCCTCGTATGCAGGGCCAGAACACTATCCCCATCCCCAATCTCCGCCGCCTCCTCCTTCCAACCCATTCTTACCTGTGGCACACCTCTCTCAGGCACCAACAACTCATCCGCCGGTGGCCGCCCCTTTTGCACCTCCCTCTTCTCCCAGTTTTCCTGTTGCCCCTGGGCAAATGGGGCTGGCTCACTCTGGCCCTATCTCTCCGATATCCACACCTCTTCCCAATCCTCTCGTTGATTCACCGACCCATCCAGGACATCCCACATGGGATGCAGCACACAAAGCTGGAGCCGTCAATGATGACACGATCAATGTTGCGAAGTTCGGACGCAAACGATGGTTGTTCGGCTTCCTCACCCTGTTTTTGGGAATGCTTCTCATCGCTGCCTTCTTTCTTTGGGTGAGATGAGCTAAAAACAGGACGCTAACTCTTCCATGTACGAAAAGGAGCTTGGTTTGATGGAGCAGTTGTATGAGTTTATTGAGCGCAGTTTGGATGATGGTCAGGTCTCGCGGAATGAGTCTGCTGTTCTGAAGGAGCGGCTTGCGGAGAGTGGTCTCAACAAGCGTGAGAGAGGTTTGCTTCGCCATAAGATCTATGCGCTGGTCTCTGAGAAAATACATGACCCCCGAGACAGAGAGTTGTTGGGTTGGCTTGAAGATATTCACAAAGCATTAGATTCTGTATACTCACCGAAGGAGCGTCGCTTTGAGTCGCTCTTCTTTCCAAGCGACTCCTCCTTTCGTCAGTTCCTTTCGGTGTTGAAAGAGGCCAAACAATCCCTCGATATCTGTGTGTTTACGATTACAGACAATCGCGTTGTTTCTGTGTTGCGGGATCTCAAAGCTGCAGGGGTTCAAATCCGTATCATTTCCGACAATGACAAAGCGATGGATCGGGGCTCTGATGTATACGAACTGGCTCGCGATGATGTTCCTGTTCGCTTTGATGATACGTCCAACCATATGCATCATAAGTTTGCTATCCTTGACAACAAACTCTTGCTCAATGGTAGTTACAATTGGACTCGCAGTGCCAATCTCTACAACCAAGAAAATCTGATCATTACCAATGAGCCGGAGCTTCTCCAATCCTTTCGACAAGAGTTTGAAAAGCTGTGGGAGAAGTTTGGATAGATCGCAGAGGGGGGAGTCCGACGCTTCAACCGCTTGGTTTCCTTAATGGAAGTACCGTTTACGGAGAAGTTTGGATAGATCGCAGAGGAGGGAGTCCGGGCTTGAATAGATCGCAGAGGGGGGAGTCCGGGCTTGAATAGATCGCAGAGGGGGGAGTCCGGGCTTGAATAGATCGCAGAGGAGGGAGTCCGGAATCGGTTATTTTCGAGATTTACGAGGGGGTCGAGGGAGTTCAATGGGGTGTCCTTCCCAGCCGTCGAGCAGCAATTGACGGGTGGATGTCCCCTCCTTCTCGGCGATTTTGATACGCCATACAGGGAGAAAGACGAGAGCGGTGTTGAGGACTTCCAGTGAGAACTTGCGAGTCGCTGCTGCAATGGCGGCTTTTTCTCCAAGCATCTTGTTCATCTCTTTGGGCAGCAGGGGAAGGTCGCCAGGCATGCAGGTTTCGAGGCACGCGAGATCATCGAGGTCGATCACATCGACAGGGTTGGAGGGGGTCTCTGCTTCAAAGATAAAACCAGTACCCTTCACATGAGACAGAAGCTCGGCTGTGAGAGCGTCAAAATATAACTTATCCTGACGCTCTACATGTTTCTTAAACAACCAACCCTCCGTCACAGTGGTTGAGAAGTGGATCTGGTAGAGGGGGCGATAACTCAACGATAGATCCGTGATCACCTCTGTTTCGAAAACAAACATGCTGCGAGTTAACTCGCTGGTTGCACGTTTGCGAACTTCAGGCTCAAAGATATTGAGGCGAACGGCCTCCACAGGGTGGAGCAAACCGTACGCGGGGAGGAGGGCGTGCTCTGCACAGTAGAACGCGGCCTTGCGACCCTTTTGTGTGCGCTGTACACGCCCTTCCTTCACAAGTTTTTTGAGAGCCTCAGTGGCAGCCTTTCGAGGTAACTCCAAATGCTCTGTCACATCGTCATAATCGAGTACTGTGGGGTTGCTTTGTAGGAGGTCGTAGACCTGTTCTTCTGTGGAGGAGCTTGCCGGTGCAGCTTCGATGATGGGAGCGTGGAGAGGAGCATCGTGAATATCTTCGATTGGGTGTGGTGGGATGAGGTGTTCGCGCTGCGGCGGTGCAAAGATCACCTCCAAAGCCTCTTTCACCGAGGACACGGGGACGATCTCCAGAGCCTCTTTGAGGCGAGAGGGTAGGGCGACCACGTCTCCCCTGTTGGCTTCAGGCACTACGACTGTGGCATAGCCGGCCTGGTAGGCAGCCTCCACTTTCTCCGCCACACCGCCCACTTCGAGTACTTTGCCCAGGATGGTTATCTCTCCTGTCATCGCGACATCAGGGCGTGGTGTTTGCTCTGTGAGTGCTGCGAGTATTCCGGCCATATAGGCGAGGCCAGCAGAGGGACCGTCTTTTTTTACGGAGAGCCGGGTATCCAGCACTGTTACATCGTAGTTCCGGGAGAATTGATTGGGTAGCTTGAACTCTGTCTGTAATCCTTTGGCAGCTTCCCAGGCGACTCTAATGCTCTCTTTTGACTCACGTGATTGTCCTCCCAATGCGGTGATTCTTCCGGTGCCACCGCGCTGTACTACGATCTCACATGGGTTGACTGTTCCTTCTCCACCCCCTGTAATCGCAAGGACCGCGACTTCGGCGCGGCCACGTACAGGTCCAACACGCTGCTCTTCGACAGGGATTTCGATGTCGCCCTCTTCGACATCGCGACCCAGCGCATCTTCGATACGGTCGCGTACTTGTGGATCGGTTGCGGCAGCGATTCCCTCGTCGTCGAGGGTCTCGTGTTCGGTGACAAGCCAACGCACCTGAAGGTCGACAGGTTCGGGGAAATGGTCGGGGCATATAAGCCGAAAGTTACCTGGCTTGAGTGTCGGGAGTTCCTGTGAGATCTCTTCCGCCTGGGCCGGGACGATGGACTGAAGGACAGACTCCACCTTTTTTAGCTCTTGTCGAGTCATCAAACGACCGAGGTTCCAGGTGCCGATCTGAGAGAGCGCCGTATAGTCTAAGTCGCCGGGACTTTGGGTGGCAAGCAGACAGCACACCCCGTATTTTCGAGCTTGTCGAAGCAGTAGCTTGAGAGCATCCTTGCACACAGGCTTACGCACAGGTGGGATATAAGGTGCCACTTCGTCAACATAAAAAAGGGCTTGTGGGGTGGTGCTGGGATTGGCAAGCATCCACCGATAGAGAGCCTGTGCAAGTTGCGCCAGAAAGAACTGCTTGTCGCTCTCCGAGCCCAGTGAATTGAGATAAATAACGGAGAGCCGGGTCCTTCCAGACTCTTTGAGATAAGGGTCATTTTTGCCCAAGAGAGTGTCGATGTCGAGAGGGACACCGCCCGACAACATCAGCCCTTGAGGCCCCATGGAAACCATCCGAAGGAGTCGAATGACGCGGTCCACCATCGACACTTCGATGATGCTTGCAACACGCGCTGCCAGAGGTTTGGGCATAGCGGTCAGGAGCTGTAATAACTGAGGGATTCCGTCGATGCTTTGGCCTTCTTCGGCTGCATGACCAAGGAGGAGACTGAAGAGGGCCGTCACACTGCGGCCTTTGTCGTTGGCGAGGTCAAAGCCCAGAAGATCAGTGAGGGCTTCCGCTGCAAAGTTTCGATCACGAAGTCGCTCTTCTTCACTGGTAAGCTCGCTTTGGGTGGCAGTGACTGCAAGAGGATTGATGGAGAGTGGAACAGCTATGGCGCTCGCTGGACTCCAAACCACAACCTCTGCATGGTTGGCATAGGCTGTATGACAGGAGAGCGGAGTTCCTTTTGCAACGACTTCATCCGGATCGGCCAGGTTGGCGAGGCTGGCGATGTCACCTTGCGGATCAACCGCAATGACAGGGATTCCTTTGGCTAAACACTCTTCTACAATGACCTTGCATGCGACTGTTTTTCCACTACCCGAGGAGCCAAGACAGACACCGTGACGCAAAAGCACTCGCGCAGGTAATGTCACATCGTGGCCTTTGCTGGTACCAAGAAATAAATCCTTCATCAAAACACCCTATAGCTAGAAAGAGTTGGTCAGTTGACAAGTGGAATGTAAAAATACGTCGATGGGGTTGCCGAGCCAACTGGAACGCGGGGCGAAAGGTAGCAAGGGGTGAGATGGAAGTCAATCAAGGGGAGCAGGATTAGGTATATTGTTGGTCTTCACCCTCCATATGACGCCTCGCACTGAAGTACGAGGCTGGAAAACCAAAGATATAGCCTGGGTTTAAGCCCACAAGGCTGGGCTAGACACTGCGGATTCGGATACTGAACTTTCAATTGATTTTGTT